>DASXWF010000316.1:0-14844 GCA_036503835.1 Polyangiaceae bacterium
GCAAGTGCATGAGCGCCTGGCCGCGGCGGCCGTGCGCGTGGAGCAATTGGGCGAGCTCGTAGTGAACGCTCCCGAGTCGCGGGCCGCGCTCGAGCGCCCGCGCGAGCCAGGGGAGCGGATCCCTCCGCTCGCGCGACGCGATCACGGCGCCGAGCTGAGCGAAGTACGGTTCCCCTGGGTGGCGGAGCATCGCACCCCGGAGATCCTGCTTCGCGCCGGCGAGAGCCTGCGGTGACGGACGAGCGCCGAGCGCGACGATCTCCTCCCGGAGCTTGCGCCGCTCGATTTGCAGGGGGTTCGCGCCGAGCACGAGCACGAGCAGCGACGCGAGCACGACGCCCACAGGTCCGATGAGGGTCTGGACTCGAGACGGCCGGCGCGTGTCGTCGACTTCCTCCGCGGTCGAATAAGCGACCAGCGCCGCCGCTGCGACCGCGTAGAGCTCGAGCCCGAAGTCGACCACGCTCTGGACGAGGAGCGCGCCGAGACCGATCAGCACGCCCGCGCTACGCGAGTCTCCGCGGATGCGGCCGAGGGCAGGCCGCAGCAGGAGCGCGAAGCCGATGATCGCGCCCAGCGTCACGGGCAGTCCCCACTCTACGACCCAATCGACCAGCACGTTCTCGGCGTGAGTGTAGACGCTCGCCCACTCGTAGTCGGATGGCCCGCGATAGGGCGGAAACGCAGTTTCGAACCCGCCCCGACCCACGCCGAACACCGGAAAATCACGCGCCAGCCCGAGCGCCCAGCCCCACAGCCGCACCTTGCCGCCGACGCTGCGATCCGAGAGCTCGGCCACGACCTGATCGGACCCGAACGCCAGGAGTGCAACCCCGCTCAGGACCGCGATCAGAACCGTGCCGCCCACGATCCGAACGGCCGCGGCGTCACGACGGCGGAGCGCGACGGCGACGAAGATCACTGCGCCGAGCATCAGCGTCGCGGCGCCGCCGCGCGAGCCGCCCAGGACCAGCGAAGCCGCGAGCACGGGAATCCCGAGCGCAGGGATCCAGCGCGGCACCCGGCTGCGCTCGGAAAGCCAGAGGCCGGCGCCCGCGAACAGGCCGAGATTCAAGTACCCCGCCAAGTTGTTGCCGTTCACGAACGGACCTCGCGTCCAGCGCCCCGCGCTCAGCTGCTGATACAGGCCGTAGACGCGCTGAATGTCGAGAGCGCCGTGCACGAGAGTGATGAACGCAACCAGGAGCGCCGACCCGAACAATAAGAGCGGAATCGAGGATGCACCTCTCTTCGCCGCGCCGCGCGCCGCGAGCAGCACGCAAACGTAGGCAAAAGCCTTGAGCAGCTCGATTGCGGTCGCGCCGGGATCCATCGAGAGCGTGACCCAGCGCAGCGGCGCTTCGCCGAACGGCCGCAGTACCTCCGCCCAGATCGCCGCCGATCCGGGCGAGAGAACGTTCACGACCGACCAGGGTAACGGGAGCAGCTGCAGCGCCGTGTACGCCGTGAGCGCCAACACGAGCCAGCCGACGCGCGGGAAGACTCCCGCTCGCGGCGCGAGCAAAACTGCCGCACCCGCAGCCAGCAGCGCGGAGACGATCAAGACCGGCGTCGGCTGCCCCCCGAACAGCACGGCAGGCACGACGAGCGCGCCTGCGAACAACGCGAGCCCCGCCTGCTCGCGCCTGCGTTGCTGCGGCTGCCGGCGCCTCCGCCGGCTGGCCCGCGGGGCTGCATTGGCGGGCACTTCGAGAGCCACACCGGGCCCGGAACTCATGCGTGACGCGGATGATACACGACCTCGAAACGACTTGACGTTCTCGTGTGCCTGAGGAACCTTGAGGACTCTTTCAACCAGATCGGAATTCATGACGCGCGTGCTCGGTATCCACGTCGGACACGACTCGAACGCCGCCCTCATCGTCGACGGCAAGGTCGTCGCGTGTGTGCTGGAAGAGCGATTTTGTCGCATCAAGCACTACGCCGGCCTGCCCGTTCAGGCGATCGCATACTGCCTCGAAGCGGGCGGCATCGGCATCGACGACATCGACGAAATCGCGCTCACGTCCAAGGACACCGACGGCGGCGTTCTCCGCAAGCTCTTCGATCTCGAGCTCGCTCAGGTAAAGCCGGAAGCGATGGTCGATCGCGTGATCGACTTCTTCCGCGACGTGTATCGCCAGGTGCGCCCGCCCGGCGTGGAAGTCCCGCCCATCTATTTTCCGACCTGGCGCTCCCGCAAGCCGATCCCCGCGCGCGCGGTGGAGCACCACCTCGCGCACGCCGCGTCCGCGTTCTACACGTCGGGGCGCAAGGAGCCGACGCTGGTGTTCACGGCCGACGGTATCGGCGACGACACCTCGCTCGCCGTCTGGCGCGCCACGCCGCCCGCGAGCTTCGAGTTGTTGTACCGAGAAGGCGCTTCGGGTTCACTCGGTTGGTTCTACGGGCTCGTCACGGAGGGGCTCGGTTGGTGGGTCGGCGACGGCGAGGGCAAGACCATGGGACTCGCTCCCTACGGCTCGACGCGCGGCGTGGAGGGCGTCCTCGACCGCTTCTGTCCGCACTACGAGGGCGGTCGTCTCGCGAAACCGCATGATTTCGGCCGGCTCGGCTTCTGGGGCGATGTCGGCACCATGCACTGGCACTTCGACGAAGCGCCGCAGATCGTGGAGATCATCGCGAAGTACGGGCGCGAGGCGATCGCCGCCGAGGCGCAGCGTGTGCTCGAGCGCGAGATGATCGCGTTCGTCCGCCACTGGCTCGAGCGCGAGCGCACGCGCATCGCCTGCTTCGCCGGCGGACTGATGCTGAACGTCAAGATGAACCAGCGGCTCTGGGAGAGCGGCATCTTCGACGTGCAGTACATCTTTCCGGAAGCAGGCGACGGAGGGCTGGCCGTCGGCGCGGCGCTCTTTGCCAACGCGGCTCGCGGCGGCAAGCTCGCGACCGAGCCGCTGCAGGAGATCTACTGGGGTCCGTCCTACGGCGAGGACGAGATCGAGTTCATCCTCGAAGAACGTCACCTGCCCTACCACCGTGTCGACGATCCCGCGGTCGCAGCCGCCGAGCGGCTCGCGCAGGGGAAAATCGTCGGCTGGTTCCAGGGGCGCATGGAAACCGGGCCGCGCGCGCTCGGCGGTCGTTCGATCCTCATGGATCCGAGCAAACGCGAGAACAAGGACATCATCAACGCTCGGGTCAAGTTCCGCGAAGCCTTCCGCCCGTTCTGCCCCTCGATGACGCCGAAGGCCGCGGCCGAGCTGCTCGATCCGCGCGCGCGCCCCGAACGCTACATGATCACGAGCTTCGACGTGCGTCCGGAGCAACGCGATCGCATCGGCGCCGTCGTGCACGCCGACGGTACGGCCCGGCCGCAGATCGTCGAGGAGTCGATCAACCCGCTCTTTTACCGCCTGCTCTGCGAATTCGGCGCCCGCACCGGCACCGAATGCCTGCTCAACACCTCGTTCAACATCAAGGGCGAGCCGATCGTCTGCACTCCGCGCGAAGCGATCCGTTGCTTCTTCGACACCGGCCTCGACTCGCTCGTGCTCGGGCCGTTCGTGCTCGACAAGTGATCGGCACGACCGGGCAGTCCTTGGCATGAGCAGATCGCGATCGGCGCGAGCGGCCACTCGCCACGCGAGAGACCGGCGAGACCGGCGGACGGCCGTCGGTCAGGTTGCGATTGTCGCCAGGCGACGAAGACGCCCGCGAAGTGAGGCTTTGGACCGCGCCACGCATCGCATGCGACGGTTGTGCTTGCCCCTCATCGGTGGTGCGTAGGATTAACGGTCGCCGGCCGCGCTGAGCTCGTAGCGCGCGCGGGTTTCCACGGCTTGGAGACGCCCGTCCGCGAGCCGCAGCGTGCGATCGGCGTGCAACACGGTGCTCGGCCGGTGCGTGATGATGACCGTGGTGCGGCCCGGACTCACGGCGTCGATCGCGGCGACCACCTCTTTCTCGGTCTCGGCGTCGAGGGCGGAGGTCGGCTCGTCGAGCACGAGCACGCTCGGATCGCGCACGATGGCGCGGGCGAGCGCGAGCCGCTGGCGCTGGCCGCCCGAGAGCGTCGCGCCGCGCTCGCCGATCATCGTGTCGATGCCCTGCGGGAGCCGCTCGATGAGCTCCTTGAGGCGAACGAGCTCGAGGGCGCGCTGGACGTCGCCGCGGCTCACGTTCGGAGCACCGAAGCTCACGTTGTCCGCGATCGAAGCGTTGAACAGGAACGGCTCCTGCTCCACGAGCGCGACCGCACGGTGGAAATCCTTGCGCTCGAATTCCCAGTAGTCGACCCCGTCGAAGCGGATCGTCCCGCTCGTGGGCTCGCAGAGCCGCAGGAGCAGACTGGCCAGCGTGGATTTCCCCGATCCGGAAGCGCCCAAGAGCGCGACGGTTTCACCCGCCAAAAGCTCGAACGACACCCCCCGGACCGCCTCGTGGCCGCCGGGATACGTGAAGCTCACGCCCTCGAACGTCACGCCCTGCTTCAGGTCCCCGATGCGGCGCGCGCCGAAGGGTCGCGCCGGATAGCGCGGCAGATTCAGCCATTCGAGGCTCTTCTCCATGCTGCCCGTGCACGCCGTCACGGCGTTGTACAGCCCGTACATCTGATTCAGCGCCGGCAAAAGGCGCACGAGCCCGAAGGCGAACGCCAGGAAGGTCGATACCTCCATCACGCCGGAGGCGAGCCAGCCGTACGCGACCGCCGTCACGATCATCGCGCCCAGCACACCGAGCGATTCGGTCACGCCGATCGCCACCGACTGAGCGAGCTGCGTGTCGAGCTCGGCGACGGCGTGCCCGCGGTTCCACTTCTCGAAATCGAGTTCCCGGCGCTCTTCGCTCGCCGTCGTGCGCACCACGCGCAGCCCGCCCACCGTCTCGCTCACCTGCCGCCCGAGCTCGAGGTTCGCGTTCGACAGCTCGCGGCCGACGCGTAGCGTCCGGCGCGAGAGCACCACGCTCACCGTGCCCAGGAACGCGCCGAGCGCGAACGTGAAGACCGTTAGCTTCCAGGACAGGACCAACACGGCCGCAAAGTAGCCAAACGCCATCAGCGAGCGCTGGACGAGCGCGAGGATGTAGTCGAGCCCGCGGTTGACGAGGTGGGCCTCGGACAGAAACGCCCCGGAGATCTCACCGCTCGTATGGCGCTCTAGAACCGCGGGTGGCGCGCCGAGCACGCGTTCGAGCAATTGGCGGCGGAGCTCGATCAGCGTCGAAGCGCGCAGTCCCCCGCCGATCCGCACCCCGGCGTAGGCGAGCACGTTCTTCACCACGATCAAGATCAAGATCAGCGCGGCGAGCACCAGCACTCGCTCGACGCGCGTGAACTCGGACAGAAACGGCAGCAGCTTTCCGACCAGGCCGGCGACCCCCGATTCGTCCCCCGTGAGCATCGAGAGCAACGGCACGAGCATGCCGACCGTCGCGCCCTCCATCGTGCCCGCCAGCATCATGAGCAGGACGGTCGCTGCCATCCGCAGGCGCGACACTTCGAGCTGGCGCAACAGGCGGCCGACTGCCGTGAGGGTGGTTCCGACGCCGCGAAACATTCGCTTAGTGTTCCCGCCAGGCCGCTTCGAGCAGGGCGCGCATCGTGCGCTCCTCCGGCAGCCCCTGGCCCGCGCGGTTCGCGAGGCCGGCGGGATCAGCTGCGAGATCGATCAGGACCGGAAAGCGCCCGCGCACGTCGTAGGCCAAAAACCAAGGGTACGCGACGATGCCGACCTCGGTCGGAGACGCCGAGCGCGTGTAGATGGCCTGCTCGAAGGTCGCGCGCGCCGCAGGCCAGGCTTCGTTCCGCGGCATGGTCCTGAGATCGCGGCCGACGAACCCCGTCGTGGACAGGCCGATGGCGGCGAGCAAGGTGGGCGCGAGATCGAGATGACCGGTCGTCGCGTCGACCACCTCGGGAGCGCCGCCCGGGAAGCGGATCACGAGCGGAACGGCGAGCGTCAGCGGCTGACAGATCCCATGGGTTTCGAGCCGCGCCTCGCCGAGCCCCTCACCGTGATCCGCGGTCACGATCACGAGCGCGTCGTTCCATTCGGGCAGGCGGCGCATTGCCGCGAACAGACGCCCGAGCTCGGCGTCCACGCTCTTCGCGCTGCCGTCGTAGGCGCGTGCCCAACGCGTGCCGGGTTCAGCGCCGTGCCGATCATGGAGATCCATCAGGTGCGTCCAGAAGAACGCCGGCCCGTGGCTCCGCTCGAGCACCGAGAGGATGTGCTCGACGCTGTCTCTGGCCCAGGACAGTGGGCGTCCGGCCGCGTTTTCCCGGTGGATTTCGTCGAATCCGAGCGCCACCGAAGGGAAAGACGCGACGAGAGCCGGGGTGAGAAAGGCGTGGGTGCGATAGCCGTGCAGCCGCAGCGAGCGCGCCACCAGGCCGCCGCCCGGATCGAGTGTCGCTGCCGTCCCGGGAGAGACGTTCAGGTATTCGAGACGGTGGCCCGGCAGCCCGGTCATCAGCTGAGAGAGCGACGGGACCGTCGCCGATGCCGCCGAGAAATGCCGTGTGAAATGCGAGGCGCCGCGCGCGAAAGCTTCGAGCTCGGGCATGACGGGGACCGCAGCGCTGCCGGAAGCCCGCACGCGGTCCGCGCGCAACGCATCGATGGTGATCAGCAGGATGTTCGGCTTTTTCTCGACACTCCTCACGACGACCGGCGGGTGCGAGCTACGATGTCGCGCGAGAAACCCCCGCTCGACGAGATCGTCGAGCTCGGCGTAGGCGCGCGGCGGCGCCTGCATTGGAAGCACGCGAATGAACAACGTCGGTAGGGTGCGCCCGATGCGCAGCAAATACAGAGCTTGATAGGGCGAGCGTGCGACCGTCAGCAGGAGCGCTACCGAGATCACGCCGATGGCCAGCAGCAACGGCCGCCCGCCGCGAACCCATCGCGGTCTGAGCCCCACGACTAGACTCGGCAGAGCGAACCCGATCAGAGCCGCGGCCCAGTAGGTGCGCGGATCGGCGGGATTTCGGAGCAGCAGCGCGGCGTTGACCAGCGCGGCCACGAGAAGCATCGAGACCAACGTCTTGAGCAACGGGCGCGAGAGGCGCGCGAACTCAACGACGCGTGCGACGAGAACCCGGTACAGCAAAAGCCAGCCGACCGCCGACAAGCACGCCGCAAGCGTGATCAAGACCATGCGCTGGAAGGCCGTCGGAATCGTCATCGCGAACTCGAGCACCCGCCCGAGCGTGATGCCCATGCCGAGCAGACACAGACCCACGATCGTCGCGCGCCCGGCCAGCATGCGATGCTGGTAAATGCTGGGGACCTGCTCGCCGCCGCCCGCTTCGTCGAGCTTCAGGCGCAGGATCGTCCAGACGAAGAGCCAACCGAGCGCCCCCAAGAGCGCCCCGCACGACCCGTAGACCAGCGCCGCGAGTGCCAGCGCCGCGCCGAGTCCCTCGGGCTGGCCGCGCCGCAGGGCCTCGAGCGAGAGCACGACCTCGACGAGCGTCGCTCCGCACCCGCCCGCAAAACCCGCAGCGAGGAATCGCCACACCCCGCTCAGAACATGGCGCGCAGGAGCGGCGACCGCTGCGTTCTCGAGCGCCTCTGCTGCAACAAAAGTGCGAGGCACCTCGCCCGGACCGGTATCGCTCATCGTCGACGGAGCTACTCTAGTCCCAGAGAGCCACAATTTCGAGGCCCGATTCGCCGGCACGAGCACGATCCCACGGCTTGCGAGGGCGCGCGGGCGCGCGATAGGCTCGACCCCGGGGTCAGAGCGGTCCGGCCCAAACATGCGTTCGGGTTCAACTTCGTTCAGCCTTCGATCGGAGGGATCCTATGGTGTAGCCCTCGTCGCGCTCTGCTTCTCGCTCTGCGTGGCACGTTGGCTACGCCTCGATTCGTTGCTCTACGGCGACAACTTGCGCTGGATCAGCGAAGCGGGCCGCGCGGCCCACGGCGAGCTCATCTATCGCGACTTCGCGTCGATGTACCCGCCGCTCGGCGTGGAATTCGTGGCGCTTTGGCAGCGCTGGTTCGGGGCGTCCTTCGCGGTGACCCTGCTTGCCGTCGACCTGCTCAGCATCGCGTTCGTACTCGCGGTCTGGCGCGTCGCTCGCCGACTTTACTCTGCGCCGCTGGCCGCGCTTTGCGCCGCCGTCGTGGCCGCCACGGGCGCCGCGAATGACGGCAACTTCGCGCTCTTTTCGCTGGCCCTGTACACGCCTTCGCTGCTCACCGGCTCTACCGGTGTCTTGCTCGTGGTGGCGGGCGCGCTCGACGAGGTGTCGGAGCCGCCGAGCTGGAAGTCGCGCGCTCTCGTCGTCACCGGCACGACGCTCGCGCTCACGAGCAAGCTCGAGCACGGAGCGGCAGCCCTGATCGCGCTCGGAGTTCTGGCGCTGATCCGCGCACCCGCGAGCGGTGCGCGCGCCGAGCTCGGAGCGTGGCTGGTTCGCTCGCTCGGCTCGTTCGCGCTCGCCTTGATCCCCTCTGCTCTCGTCTACGGCGTGCTCGCCGGAGCGGCTGGCTGGAACAACCTCAAGGAAGGCCTTTCGGGTTACGGCGTCGCCTCGCTCAGTTGTCCACTTTGGCCGACCGGTCGAGGCGCGGTGATCGGACTCGGGGCGCTCGGCCAAGGCATCGCGGCTGCCACGCTGCTCGCGCCGCTTTCGGCCTGGAGTCCGCGGAACGGACGCCGGCGCGAGTTTCTGCTTCGATTCGGCGCGCTGGCCCTGGGCACGCTGCTCTGGGCGGTGCATCTGCCGTTGATGCTTCAGGGCATCTGGGCACCCGGCAGCTCCTGGCTGAAGCTCGTCGCATCCTATCCCTTTTCGATGAACGGACTCCTGGCGCCCGTTGCCTGGGGCTCGCTGCTCCTCCTCGTGGCGCTGTTGGTGCGCATGGTCGAGCGGCGCCGGCGCGGCGAAGCAGTGTCTCCACTCCACGCCCGGCTGCTCGTCTTGCTGGCACCGGCGGCGGCGCTTTCGTCGCGCAGCCTCTTCAGCAATCTGTCGGGCAATCCGGCCGTGCATCAATCGTCGTATGCGCTTTGGTTCGTGCTCGTGCCCTGGCTCGCGCTGCTCGTCCAGGAGCTCAGCTCCGCGGTGGCTTCGGGCAAGAGCTTCAGGGAGCTTTGGCGGAGGCCGCCCGAAGTAGCCGAGCGACCCACGCTTCGCGCGCTCGTGCTGCTCGGCCTCGGCGTCGTCGTGGTGCTCGGACCTCGTTCGGCGAAGGCGCTGCTCGGGCCCCCGCACCCGCCGCCGCTGGAAACGCGCGCCGGTGCAGTTTTCGTGGAGGACCCGAGCTCGCGGCTGGCGTACGAGTTCGTCGAGCGGCACACGCGGCCGGGGGATCGGATCGTGGAAGTGCCGCTCGGCGGTGGTCTCGCTTTTGCCGCGCGCTTGCGGCCCGCGACGCACACCATGCAGTTTCAGGGGGTGATGCCCGAGCCTCGACTGATCGAGCTCGACCGCGCGCGCGTGGTCGAGCGCCCGCCTGCCCTGGTGGTCGCGGCCGACGATCCGGGCTGGCGAGAAGAGTACGGGATCTGCTGCTATTGCGCCTGTTCCTTCCCGCGGTTGGTGTGGAACTCCGATACGATCGGCTGCAAGCTGGACCACCGCTACGTCGCGCTCGACTGGCTGGCGGATCGCTACGTGATCGCGGAGCGCTTCGGAATGCACATGGTGCTCGCGCCGCGCGACAGCGAGCTCGGCCAGATCTCGAAGTACCGCGCAGACCTCGCGCGCCGGCCGCGCGTCAGCCGACCCCGCGAATGCTTCGTGTCGAATCCCGGCTGAGCGGGACGTGTTGCGAAGCGCGCGCCGGCTCCCGTTCGGCGGCGGGCGCGCCGAGCGCCGGCGCCCGAGACAGCACGCTCACGCCGTTCACGAACGCGCGATAGTCGCGCGCGGGCACGAACGTGGCGCCGAGTCGCGTGGCCACCAGCGAAAGCACGAGCGAGAACGCGACCGACCCGGCTTGCGCGCTCAACACCAACAAGAGCCCGGCGCTGTAGGTGGCCCAGCCGGGAATCGCCAGATCCGTGCCGAAGCGCAGGGCGACGACCACGGCGAGCAGCGTTCCACACGCTACCAGGCCGAGCAGCGAGAGAAGGAGCAAGCGCGTCGCGACGATGTCGTAGAAGGTGGCGATACCCGCGATGCCGTGCAGCACCAGGGGGACGAAGCCGCCCATCTTGGATTTTCCGAAGTAGCGCGTGCCGCGATCGATCGGCACCGCGCGGTACGGTACACGCGAGCGGAAGACGGCGCCGGCGTAGTGATTCCAGAGCTCGGCCATCACCACGAGCCGGCCGAGCGCCGCGAGCGGCACGATGCTGAAGTTCCCGACTCGCACCGAGACACCCGTGAGCGTGCGGTGCGCCACCCGGTACAAGAGGTAGCTCAGGCGGAACGTTCGACTTTCCAAGCGCTTGCGACGCTCGGCGAAGACGACGCTATTCGAGGTCTGTCGAAACTCGTCGATCAGGCGGCGAACGTCGACCGGACGATCCTCGCCGTCGGCATCCATGACCAGCACGGCGTCACACTCCTGCTCTACTTCGGTGTGGCAGAGGCCCACGGCGATCGCGCGCTGGTGTCCGAGATTTCGCCGCAAAGCGAGAACCTGGACGCAGGAAAGCGCGCGCGGCGCGAAATCCGGCCATGCTTCGGGCCGCTCCCGGCTGCCGTCATCGACCAGGAGCAACCGTGCCTCGACGGCCGGCAACGCCGAAAGCTCCCGGTCGAGGTCCTCGGCGAGAGAGCGCGCGCATTGCCAGTCGTCGCAGACGGGCACCACCACGACAATCCGCAGCGGCCGAGCCGCCCCCTGAGCCATTTCCGCCACGGACATCGAGCCGAGTATACCCTCGACCGAGCGCGGGAAGGCGAATAGAAACGCCGGCTCCCTATCGAGCTTTCCCCCGGAGTACCATCGCTTGCCTTCGACTGCCCCATGACTCAAAGCGACACGTATTCTTATGTTGGCGAAGAGCTCGAGCTGTTTTCGGACGCGGCGAACTGGAAGGCCTACTGGTCACGCCGACTGCGTCCCTACGTGCGCGGAGACGTGCTCGACGTCGGAGCGGGGCTCGGCGCCACGTTCGACTACCTCGCGGAAGCGGCGGACACCTGGACGTGCCTCGAGCCCGACGCCGAGCTCTGCGCAAGGCTCGCCGAACGCCTCGACCGGCATCCGCTCCCGCCCCGAGTGGAGTGCGGAACCCTCGCGAAACTCGACCCGGTGGAGCGCTTCGACGCCGTGCTTTACATCGACGTTCTCGAGCACATCGAAGACGATCGCGCCGAGCTCGAGCGCGCCGGGCGCGCGCTCCGCAGCGGCGGCCACTTGATCGTGCTCTCGCCCGCGCTACCCGGCCTGTTTTCGGAGTTCGATCGCAGAGTGGGTCATTTTCGCCGCTACACCAGGGCTTCTCTGCTCGATCTCGCGCCCCCCGGCCTCGTGCCCGAGCGCTGGTTCTTCCTGGACGGCATCGGCGTGGTCGCTTCGATCTTCGCGCGCATGAGCGGCCGCGGCTCGCCTACGCCGGCGCAGATCCGACTCTGGGACCGAGTGATGGTTCCGTTTTCGCGCGTCACGGACCTTGCGACCTGCCGCCTCTTCGGCAGGAGCATCGTCGCGATCTGGACGAAACGTGATCCGGCCACGACGAGCGCGGGCGGTCGCTTGCGCTGACTGCGGGACGCGCGATATGCTCGCGCCTGGAGAATTCGTTGAAAATCATCCTGACTGGTGGTGCCGGCTTCATCGGCTGCAACGCCGCTTCCCGGTTTCTCAAGCAGGGGCATCAGGTCGTCGTGATCGACGATCTCTCGCGCCGTGGCACGGACAAGAACCTGGCCTGGCTGCGCACGCAAGGCTCGTTCGAGTTCTCGCAGACGGACATCCGCTCCGCCGACAAGCTCGCCGCGGCAGTGGGAGCCCACCCGGACACCGCCGTCGTGCTGCACCTCGCCGCTCAGGTCGCGGTCACGACCTCGGTCGTCGACCCGCGCACCGATTTCGAGATCAACGCGCTCGGCACGTTCAATCTGCTCGAGGCGGTGCGCAAGCATTGCCCCAAAGCCTTCGTGATCTACGCGTCCACGAACAAGGTGTACGGCGGGCTCGAGCACCTCAAGGTGACCGAGGTCGGCGGCCGCTACCAGCTCGGCGAGTGCCCGCACGGCGTGGCCGAGACCGAACCACTCGACTTCCATTCGCCGTACGGGTGCTCGAAGGGCGCGGCCGATCAGTACGTGATCGACTACTCGAGAATCTACGGCCTGAAGAGCGTCGCGCTGCGCCAGTCCTGCATCTACGGTTATCGCCAGTTCGGGATCGAGGACCAGGGCTGGGTGGCATGGTTCACGATCGCGGCCCTGCTCGGGCGTCCGATCACGATCTACGGCGACGGGAAGCAAGTCCGCGACGTGCTCTTCGTCGAGGATCTGTGCGAGCTCTACGAGGCGTGCATCCAGCACGCCGACCGCGTGAGCGGTAAGGCCTACAACGTCGGCGGCGGCCCCGAAAATCAGCTCAGCTTGCGCGAGCTGCTCGCCGATCTCGAGCGGCGGCTGAAGGTGTCGCTGAAACCGACCTTCACGGCCACGCGCCCGGGTGATCAGCCCGTGTTCGTCGCGGACATCCGCAAGGCCGAGCGCGATCTCGGCTGGCGCCCGCGGACCTCGGCGGCCGACGGCGTCGCGAAGCTGGTCGACTGGGTAGGCGCGAATCGGACGCTCTTCGAGAGCTGACGGTGAGCGGAGGAGCACGCGCGTGCGCGTCGTCCAACTCGGCAAGTACTACTACCCGTACGTCGGCGGGATCGAGACCCACCTCTATACGCTGTGTCACGAGCTCGCGCCCGCGCTCGACCTCGACGTGATCGTCGCCAACGTCGAGCCCCGCACGGTGCGCGAGCTCCACGAGGGCATCCGCGTCACCCGCTGCGCGAGCTACGGACATCTGGCCAGCACCTCGATCTCTCCGGGGATGGCGTGGGAGCTCTCGCGGCGCGACTACGACGTCGTGCACCTGCACCTGCCGCACCCGGTGGGCGCGGCCAGCTACCTCGCGAGCAAGAAGCCCCGGCACCATAGCCTGATCGTGAGCTACCACAGCGACGTGGTCCGCCAGCGACGTCTCATGCGCTTCTACGCGCCGCTCGTCGATCGGCTGCTTTCGCGCGCCGACACCGTGATCGCGACCTCGCCGGACTACCTCCGCACGTCGCCCGTCTTGCAGCGCTTCGAAAAAAAATGCGCGGTCGTACCCTACGGCATCGACCTCGAGCTCTTTCGGAAGACGCCGGCGCGGGCGCAAAAGGCCGCCGAAATCCGCGCGCGCCATGGCGACGTGCCGCTGCTCGTCGCGGTCGGCAGGCTCATCTACTACAAGGGTTTCGAGTACGCGATCCGCGCGCTTTCGCGGGTCGAGAACGCCGAGCTCATGCTGATCGGCGACGGGCCGCTGCGCGAACCGCTCGAGCGGCTCGCCCGCGATCTCGGGCTCGCGCGCCGCGTGCATTTCCTGGGCGAAATGCCGAACGACGAGATTCCGCCGTACTACTTCGCGAGCGATCTCTACGTCTTTCCGTCGATTGCCCGGAGCGAGGCGTTCGGAATCGTGCAGCTCGAGGCGATGGCCTGCGGACTTCCCGTGGTCAACACCGATCTGCCGTCCGGGGTGCCGTTCGTGAGCCGTCACGACGAGACGGGGCTCACGGTACCGCCCTGCGACGACGTAGCCCTCGCCCGCGCGATCAAGGAGCTTTTGGCCGCTCCCGAACGGCGCCGCGCCATGGCCGCCGCGGCGCGCGCCCGCGTCGAACGCGAATTCACCAAGGAAGCGCTGGCGGCTCGTGTGCTCTCTTCCTACCGATCGGGGTCTTTGAAGCGCTCGTGAGCGGCCTCGCCTCGGCTGCGAAAACCGCTTTGATCACCGGCGTGACGGGCCAGGACGGCTCGTACCTCGCGGAGCTTCTCGCGGGCAAAGGTTATCGCGTGGTCGGCACGAGCCGCTGCCCGCCCGCGACCCACCCAGGCGGCGTCGAGCTCCGCGCGCTCGACCCGGTCGACTTCGAAGGTATGCGAGCGCTCGTAGGCGAGCTCGCTCCGGACGAGCTCTACCACCTCGCCGGGCAGAGCTCGGTCGGATTCTCCTTCGAGGAGCCTCGGAAGAGCTTCGAAAGCATCGCCACGAGCAGCCTGAACGTGCTCGACGCCGTGCGCGCCGGATCGCCTGCGACCCGGGTCTTCATCGCCGGCTCGGGCGAGGTCTTCGGGGAGTGCGACGCCGGGCCTGCGGACGAGACGACTCCCTTTCGGCCACGCAGCCCGTACGCCGCCGCCAAGGCCGCTGCCGCCGAGCTCACGCGGGTTTACCGCAGTGCCTACGGGCTTTTCGCCTGCGTCGGGTTCCTCTTCAACCACGAATCGCCGCGTCGGCCCGAGCGCTTCGTGACGCGGCGGATCACGGCCGGGGCGCGCGCCATCGCGCTCGGAACGGCGACGGACCTCACGCTCGGCGACCTCCGCGTGGTGCGCGACTGGGGGTGGGCGCCGGAGTACGTCGAGGCGATGTGGCGCATGCTCGCTCGGGACGTCGCGGACGATTTCGTACTCGCGACGGGCGAAGCGCACTCGCTCGAGGAATTCGTGGAGCTCGCTTTCGCAGAGCACGGCCTCGCGGCGCGCGATCACGTAAGGATCGATCCGGCGCGCTATCGGCCCTCCGAGGTTCGGGTGCTCCGCGGCAACCCGCTCCGCGCGGAAGAGCAGCTCGGCTTCAGCCCCCGCGTGCACTTCGCCGAAGTGGTGAGCAGGCTCGTCGCGGCGGAGAACGACCGAGCCAAGCCGTCCGCCTGAGCGCGGGCGCTCGGTCAGAAGCGCGACTTCAC
>DASXWF010000317.1:0-12125 GCA_036503835.1 Polyangiaceae bacterium
ACAAGTGGAGGGTGTTGGATTCGAACCAACGTAGACTTGCGCCGGCAGGTTTACAGCCTGCTCCCTTTGGCCACTCGGGCAACCCTCCGAGGTCACACCGGAAACAATCGAGCTGGCGGGGGGACTCGAACCCCCAACCACCTGCTTACAAAACAGGTGCTCTGCCAGTTGAGCTACGCCAGCCGAGAACGCACCCTGGCCGCTGCGCCGCGTTGAGCGGCGTGTGAGCAGCAGCGACGAGTGGGTGAGGCGTCGATCGCGCATCGGCAGGTCCGACGGTTGGAGGCAGGGGCTCGGGGGCACCCGCCACCGGAAAAAAGCGGCACCCCACCCTTTACTTCCCCCCGTTCCGTTGGCGAGATGGGGAAGGGCTAGGCGGGGTCGAGCAGAACGGGGGCCTCTTAGCGCCGGGGTCCTGGTCCGTCAAGCATATTTCATACCCGACCCGCGCGTTCGCCGGCCGACCGGAATAACGCAACGAATAAGCAAACGATTTCAACTACTTTCAAAGCTAGTTCTGACGACGAGCTTTCGGGGCATCTTGGGGCGGTGGCGGCGCCTGCCGGCGTTTCTGAAGCTCCGCGAGGAGCTCCTCGAGGTCGGCTCGGGTGTAGGGGAGCCGGTCGAGCGCCGCCTGCTCGGCCTGCTCGGCCCTCCGGATGCGCTCGAGCGCCTGCCGAGCGTGCCCCACCCACTCCGAGCGCTCGCGCTCTCGCTCCGCCATCGCGACGGTGTGTTCCAGCATGCCGCGAGCTTTCTCGAGCAGCACCGAATAGCGCAGCCGCATCGCGCCCTCGAAGAGCTGCCGGCGTGAATCCGTATCGGCGGTGGGAGGAGGGGCCACCGTCATGAGCTCCTCGTGGAGCTTCGCGTACATCTCGCCGAGCCGGTAACCGGAGAGGGTCGACCAGTGAGCGTCGTAGGCGCGCCACGCGTCCGAGTACGCGCTCTGCGCGTCGAGGATCAGCTGACAGCGCTGCTCGAGCACGCCGAGGAAGAGTTCGGGGTCGACGTTCAGACGGACGCGTTCCGAACGCACGCGGCGGATCTCACCGAGCGCGAAGTAGAGCGGCGCGACGTCGCGCGGAAGCTTGCCCGCGAGATCGAGGGCGTGGCGCTCGACGACAGTGCGACCGCGCTCGACGAACGAGCTCGCGCGCACGTCGTCGCCCGCCGCGACGAGAGCGAGCGCCTTGCTCGAGTACGCGGCGATGGTTTCGAACGGCGTGAGCTCGGAGGCGCGCTCGAGCATGCGATCCGCGTAGCGCCCCGCAGACGTCCAATCGCCGAGGTACGCGAGCAAGCGCGTGGCGCGCGCGAGAGCGACACGCGCACGCACGTGCTCCGGATGACGATCGGCGACGAAGCGAAAGCGCAGCAGCGCGGCTTCGTGATGCCCCGCCGCGTCGTGAGCTTCCCCCGCTCGAAATGCCGCCTCTCCGGCGAGACTGGCCGTCGGCTCGAGCTCGCTCACGCGATCGTAGAGCGCCGCCGCGCCGAGCGCGTCCCCCGCCCGAGCCTGGGCCTCGGCTCTCGCGAAGAGCTCGGCGAGGGTGGTCGTGCCGGTCGGGGTGACGACGATGCGCGGGACGGCGATTTCACCGCCGGCTGGAGCCTTCGCCCCCGCGGCCCCGTCTGGCTGCGAGGCGCAGCCGAGGAGCAAGATCGAGGCCAGGAGCGCGCGCATTCTCTGGAAGCGTAGCGCGCCGCCGGAAAAGCGAGTGTCTCAGCGGAGACTCCGCGTTTCGGCAAGAGGCGCGCCTCCGTGGCCGCCGGGTTTCGAGCAACCGCAATTTTCGTGCTGGGCAAAAACGAGCCCGAAGTTGCCGAAACTTGCCTCTTGACCCCCATCACCCGAAGCCTACCTTCACTAGTGTGAGTAGCGTGCGCGACTCGGGGAATCAAAAAACGGACTCGAGCGTCAGGGGCAAGGAAGCACGCGCCACTCATACAAACCGGAGGTGGTCGGAATGACCGTGGACGAGTACCTGAACGTTCTCGAGGCAAAGCACCGGCAACTGGACAACGACGTGGCGCGATTCGCTCGCCGGGCCCACCTGACTCCTACCGAGCAACGCGAGGTCGCCGATCTCAAGAAAGAGAAACTCCTGACGCGCGACCGCATCGTTACGTTGCGACGTTCAGAACCGCCGCGCTGAGCGGCGCTGTTCCGGAAAATCCATCGGCGCGCCGTTCAGAAGTTGGCCGCGCGGTGAGCGCGGACTGCTCGAGTCACGTCACGCTCCGGTTCAATCTGGCGCAAGCTGAGCCGCGTGGCGCTGATTGCGCCGTTGCCGTGGCGCAACCTGCGCCCCGCACGCGTCTGCCAGCGCTAGTTTCGCGCTCTTCAGCGGTGGCATGAGCGTTGCTCAGTGCCGGCGCATGAAACCACGACACCTAGTTTGTTGCTCGGCACTCGCGCTCGCTTGTGGACCTGCCGTCGACGGGACCGAGCCTTCGGAGAATGTGGGCGCCGAGCGCGCCGAGCTCGTGCAGCAGGGGTCGACGGGAGTTTTGGTGTGGACCCGCGACGGGGAGGCTGCCTTGATGGTGCTTCGCGGCAATCAACACGTCGCCACGGCCAAGTACCGTCCGGGCGGCACGTGGCGCGCGATCGCGACCGCCGACTTCGACGGCGACGGGCACGGCGACATCCTCTGGCGCGACGCCAACAACAACGGACGGCTGTCGCTCTGGAAGATGTTCGGCGGGCGGATGATCTCGTACACCGAAAATCCCACGTCGCCCGGCTGGTTCTCGGGCTGGGGGACGCCCCTCCAGGCGGACTTCGACGGCAACCTGGTGGACGACATTCTTTGGAAGGGAGCGGACGGCCCCACGACGGTTCCCGTGACCGAACGCTGGACCATGCAGCCGGGATCAGCCGTGCCTGCGGAGATTTCCACGAGCCGAGATCCCGGCTGGTCCGTCGCTGGAACCGGCAGGTTCACGCAGAGCATGGGCGACACCACTGGCCTGTTCTGGGTGTCCATGGACGGCTACAACACGCGGTTCGACATCCCAGGAGGCGGCGACCCCTACGCCGGTCCCACCGTGCACCCGGATTGGCAAGTCAAGGGGATCACGGACTTCGACGCCAACGGCACCGACGATATCCTCTGGAGAAACCGCGTCACGAGCGACATCGGCATCTGGCCGATCTCCTGGGGCTGGCCGCAATCGTATCCCATCGTCGCGAACGTTCCCGGTTACCACCTCGTCGGCACGGGTGACGTCGACGGTGACAGGGTCGGGGAGCTCGTCTGGCGCGGTATCGCGAACCCCGATATTGCGGTCACGCTCCTGAACCCGAACTACACGGTCAAGGCGTTGGGGCCCTCGATTGCGCTCGATTACGACTGGAAGTTCGTGGGCGTCCTCAAGGCACCGGGCAAGTTCGGCTATGGAAAACTCACGGTGAACAAGACCCGAACGAAGCCCAACCAATGCCCGGCTTGGAACGTGACCATTCGGGGCACCATGGGGCCGCAGATCACTCGCTCGATCGCGCCGCCCGGCTACCCGGAGACGTGCAGTTACATCGTCGAACTCGCCGACATCCAGGACACCTACACGATCACGTACCCCGGCGGGTGCCACAAGCTCACCATCATGGGGTCCCAGAAGAACGAAGTCGCGGTCGCACCCGCTGACCGCTGCGCGCCGCCTCCCCCGCCGCCGATGACTCCACCTCCGCCTCCACCCCCGCCGCCGCAGTCTCCTCAACAAGTCAATTCGGGCGCGCTGCTGACGATCTGGGGCGGAGGTCCAGCATCGTGGATGGGAAACATCTGGTACGGCGGAACGTTCCCGCCCGTTCCGATCACCAGCGGGAGCGCCGTGAAGATCACGAACCCGAACGGATTCTTGATGGGCTTCCCGACGGCCGGCAACACGACCGACGACTGCAACGACACGTCGAAGACCATTCTCCTCGGGCCGGGGGGCGCGCTATCGAGCGCTCAAATGGCCGCTATCTACGGGACCAGCCAGCCGCGGCTCCCGATCGGCATCGTGGCGTGTGCCGCGGCGAACCCGCCCCCGACGACCGTTCTGGTCACGGTTACGCACGTCGCACAGTAGCGCGGGCGCTCTCGCTCATCGACCACCGAAATCCAGGCTCGAGGGCCGCGGGCGCGACTGGCCGTCCTCGGATCCGGCTGCGCGGCAGCCGCGCTTGCGGCGCAAGCTAGTAACGCACGCTTGACTAGCAGCTTGTTGACGGGGCGGCGGCTCCGGTCAGTCTCCACTCGAGCCGTCGTCCCGCAGGATTGCTTCCTGGAGGAGCTCGGCTTCGTGATGTTCGTGCGCCCGGAAGGTCTCGGCGAGCTCGAGGATCGGCTTCGAGAGGTCACTCCAGCACCGGGAGTCGCTCGCCAGCACCTGGATGTCGGACAGTTTGTCGAGTATCGCCGTGTGTTCGTCGCGGAGCTTGTCGAGCTCGTGCGCGATGCCCGGGCGCTCTCGCCGCAGCGCTCCGAAGTTTTCGTTGCTCTCCTCGAGCGCAAAATGCAGTTCGAGGTCCGATCGCAGCTCCGAGAGCGTTCGCCTGGGATTCAGGTCCGTTCTGCTCGCTTGCAGTCCCGCGACGAGCTCTCCGACGCGTTGGAGGGTCGCGTCGAGCCGCCCGCGCTCGTCCGGAGCCGATCCCGACGGTTTGAAGAGTCTCCAGTTGAGTGCAGTCGTCGGCTGAGTCATCGCCTTCTCCCAAGCACATTGCGGGCCGCGCCACGGCGCGCGCTTCGCTCGAACTTCTCGTCGACCTTCTTCCTGCAACCTGTGCCCGAAAAAGCCGTGCTGTCGCCGGCGCGGCGCTCCCGAGCGGCGACCGGCCCGGTGTCGCCGTTCGAGGCGAAACGCGCCGCTGCCGCGCTCTGCCCCCGGACAAGTCCCGGCCGACGTAGCCGTGCGGTGTTTCGACGCCAGGTCACGGCGTGCGCTGGCTACGGCTTCGGGATGCGCAGCGTCTTGCTGATCATGCCGCTGCCGTGGAGGAGGTAGAGGAGCGTCCACGGGTGGAGCCGCAGGCCGCCTGCGGTGAAGGAACCCAGCGGAAGGGTTTCGTGCCAGCGCCCGAGCGCGGCGAGGACGGCGAGGGCAATCACCAGTAAGAGGCTCGTGGGGATGGGTAAGCCTTCGAAGTGCGTGACCTTGCCGCTCGGACCGCTCAGCGCGTCAGCCGTGACGTTGAAACGCGCGAGCCGGCTGATGCCGCACCCGACGAACACGACGAGACAGACGGCGTCCCACCCGCCGCGCATTCCCGCCGCGAATGCCATCGCGGCCGGCGCCGCGCCGAACGAGACGATGTCCGCAAGTGAATCGAGCTCTTTCCCGAGCAGCGAGCCTTTTCCGCTCCGTCGCGCAAAGACCTTTCCGACGCGATGAGCGAAGTCCCCAACTCGTTCGTCCGGGTCGAAGACAACGGCGTCCTCTACCTGTCGGTCGGCTACATCGAAACGGAGGAGGGTCCCGGCTACTTCGACGCGGCGCTCCTCTTCTGCCCGTTCTGCGGCACCCGCCTGCAAACTACCGAGCAGATCGCGGCGGCGACGCGCTCGCGAGAAAACTGACGCGGCCGCCATTCGACCGGGATCGACGCTCCCGAAGGGCGAGCGGCGTGCGGTCACCGTTCCGCTTCCAACGGAGCCCGAGCGCGCGTTAGCATCCGGCCGCGTTGCTTCGGCTCATCCCGCTTCGAGTCCTCATCCTACCGCTCCTGCTCGCCGCGCTCGGGTTCTCGACCGTCGCGGCAGGTAGCGGGCGAAGCGACGCCGATCTACCCGACAAGTACCGCCAGCCGCCGTATACGCAGATGTCGCTCTCCGTCGGTTCCCCGATCGACGGCTGGCAACTGCGCGCCAAGCGGCTGCGCGCGAGCTCGAACCTCTCGATCAAAGCGGGGAGCGGGGGCCGAACGTACGGTCACCCGGCGCTCGTCCTCATGCTCGAACGGAGCGCTCGGCAGCTCGGACGACAGGTTCCCGGTGCGCGGCTGTTGATCGGGGATCTCTCGAGGGAGTCCGGTGGACCGCTCTCCGGCCACCGTTCTCACGAGAGCGGCCGGGACGCCGACGTAGGCTTCATGGTCCTGAACTCGGCCGGCAGGCCCGTCACTCTCAATCGCTTCGTGGCGTTCGACGCGGACGGTAAGGCGCGCGACGGCAGCGCCTACGTCTTCGATGATTACGGAAACTGGCTCCTCGTGCAGCTTTGGCTGAAGGACGACCGCGCCGACATCCAGCACGTCTTCGTCGCGAGCCACCTCCGACAGCGGCTGCTCGCGTTCGCCCGGGCCCGCCCAGCTCTTCGCAAGTACGTCGACCAGGCCGCCGCGTTGCTTCACGAGCCCCGGAACGCCGCCGATCACGACGATCACTTCCACGTTCGCATTCGATGCCCGGAGGACCAGCGTGGGCTTTGTGTGGAGCACGTCGCCGTGAGCGATTGAGCTCGAAAGTGCGGCCGTATCGACCGCCATCCCGAACGGCGGACTCGCGCTCGGACTCAGTGCCCGGGCGGCGGGCTCGGCGGAGCCGTGGACGCCGGTGGGGGTGTGTCGCTCGGACTCGTCTCGGTCTTCTCGACGAAGCCGGGCTGCGTCTTGTCGAAGCGCTCCGAGCCTCCGTACACGTCCTTGTCGAGATCGGCGAGCGACTTGTCGAGCCGGTCGCGCCACTCCTGATTCAGCCCGCCGGGATGTTCCTTGTCGATGGCGCGCGCGATGCCGAGCCAGTGGCGCGCGTACGGACGGAAGCCGAGGCGGTAATCGGTCATGCCGCGCAGGTACGCGTAGCGCGCCTGATCGTTGATCGAGAGCGAGTCGGCGTCCGCCTCGAGCACGCGCCAGATCGCGAGCGCGTGCTCGTACTGGTTTTCCTCGTAGAGGCGCTGGCCGCGGTTCAAATCCTCGCGGTAGGTCGAACATCCGAGCGCGACGAGGGCGGCGATCCAGACGAGGCGCATGACCGTCACAGAGTAGTCCCTCCCCTGCGCGGCCGGCAAGCGGCCAAACGGCGTCAGGTTTTCAGCCGGTAGTGCAGGCGGTGGATGGGCAGGCCGTCGCTCACGGCCCGGCGTTCGCGCGGGCTCTGCGCGCCGAACGGATTGTCGGCCCGGCGGGCTTCGGCGAGAAACGGAGTGAACGCGTCGCTGAGGGAGAACAGACCTTCGTAGTGACCGGCTCGCTCGGCGACGTCGGTCTGAACGAAGACTTCGCCACCGGGGACCAGGATGCGCGCGAGCTCCGAGACGAGAGGCGCAGCGAGGACGAGGCGCTTCTGATGTCGTTTCTTCCACCAGGGATCGGGAAAGTGAATGAACGCGGTGGAAATGCAGGCGCTCGGAAAGCGCGGCAACGCGTCGCGCGCGTCTTCGGCGAGCACGCGCCCGCGCGCCGCGTAGCCGAGCGAGGCGAGACGGCGGTCGACGATCGTCGCCCACTTGCGGCGCACCTCGAGGCCGAGGATGCGCACGCGCGGATCGGCGGCCAGACGCTCGAAGATGAAGCCCCCCCGCCCCGGTCCGATCTCGAGCTCGATCGGAGCCGTGCTCGAGCCGAGCAGCGCGCGCGGATCGACGAGCTCCCCTTCGGGAAGACGCGGGGCGTCCGCGTAAGGACGCGGTGCGGGAGGTGTGACCGGATTCGTGCTGGGAGACATGGAGAGCCCGAGCCTGGGGCGGCGCCCTGAAGTATAGAGAGCCGGGTGCAGCGGGTACTCGGCTTGCCCTACGACCTCGAGGCCTTCCGCGAATGGACGCTGCGCGCGCTCAAAAAGCACGGCTTGCGCCTCGCGGCCACCGCTTTCTTGGCGTTCGTCGCCGTGAGGGCGGTTTTGCGCGAGACGGGCGGCACGCCTGCAGTACCGCTCGACGATTCGTTCATTCACTTCCAGTACGCGCGCTCGTTCTGGGAAGGGCGATTTCTGGGTTACACGCCGGGCGCGGCACCGGCCGCGGGCGCGACGAGCCTGCTCTGGCCGGCGCTGCTGGCCCTCCCCTACGCGCTCGGCCTGCGCGGTGAGCTCCTGATCTGGGCGGCGTGGCTGTTCGGGTTCGCGGCGCTCGGGTTGCTCGGATACGAGACGCGTCGAGCCAGTGAGCGGCTCTTGAGCCGCGACGGCGCGATCGCGGCCGAGCTCATGGTGCTCACGTTCGGCGGCAACCTCTGGTTCGCGGCGAGCGGGATGGAGGTGATTCCCCTCGCCTGGCTGCTCCTGCGCGCGGCTCGCCGCTCCGCGGAGTGGGCGGAGAACGCGGCGGACGGGCCCGGCGAACGCGAGCTCGTTGCGATCGCGTGGCTCGGCCCCCTGTTGCGACCGGAAGGGACGCTCGCCACCTTGCTGGTCACGGCGGCGCTGCTCGCGTTCCCGCGCAAGCGGCGCGTTCTCGGGTTCGCGGCCCTCGCCGGCGCTGCTCTGCCCGGGCTCTTGAATCTGTGGGGCGCGGGCACGGCGACCACGAACACGGCTGTCGTGAAGTGGCTGCCGCTGAGTCCCTACCTCGATCGCGACGAGCTCTGGTTCGCCTTCTTCGATAACGTGAAGCTGCTCTTCGGCACGCTCCTGAACGGGGAGGTCTGGAGCGCGGTGTTCCTGCCCGAAGGCTGGGGTCCGCTGTTCTGGCTCGCGATTCCCGCGCTCGTGGCGGCGGGCGTGCAACGCGGCGTTCGCTTTCGCGCCGGGCTCATCGCCTGCGTCGCGCTCGGGATGCTGATCCCCGCGACGTACGACAGCTTCCTCTGGAATCGGCTGCGCTACCTGTGGCCGTTCAGCGCGGCCTGGTTCATCGGCGTCGCCGCGATCGCGGACGGAATCGGCCACGTCGCCGAGCGCTTCGGCTCGGGGCTCGAGCGCGTCCGGCTGCTCGCCTCGGGCGTGGTGATCGGCGGATTCGTGAGTCACCTGCCCTGGTCGGTGAACGACGTCGCGACGAGCGCGAGCGCCATCAACAAGCAGCAGGCCGATCTCGGGCGCTGGGCGGCGCACGAGCTGCCGGAGAGCGCCGTGATCGGCGTGAACGACACCGGCGCGATCGCGTACCTTTCCGGCCGGCGCACCTTCGACGTCGTGGGCCTGACCACGTCGGGCGAGGCGCGCTACTGGGCGGCGGGCGCCGGCTCGCGCTTCGAGCACTACGAGCGGCTCGGCAAGGAGCGCCTGCCGACGCACTTCATCGTGTATCCCGAGTGGTTCGCGCTGCCCGCGTTGCTCGGCGAGTACCGCACCGAACGGCGCGTCCCGGGCGCGACCATCCTCGGTGGCGAGACCATGCGCGCCCACGACGCGGACTACTCCGCGCTCGGGTCGGGAGCGCGACCACGCCGCACCGATGTCGCGGGCCTGCGCCTGATCGACGAGCTCGACGTGGCCGATCTCGAGAGCGAGGCGGCCCACGGGTACGAGCTCTTCGCGGCGACGACCGCCGAGAACATCGCGGTCGGCGAGGACGGCGTCGTGGACGGCGGCCGCGGAGCGCGCACCCGGGAGCGGTTCCAGCTACGGCTCGCCGCCGGGGGCACGCTGGTAGCGCGCGTCAGCGCGAGCTCGCCCGTGGAGCTCTTCTTCAGCACGGACGGCGCGCCGTTCGGTAGCGTGCGGGTCGAGCCGAACGGCGGGAGCGAGCTCTCGCTGCCGATTTCGCTGAACGGCCGCCGGGACGTGCTGATCGAGGCGCGCGGCGGCGCGGTGACCGCGCTTCACTACTGGTCGTACGCGCGCTGAGCGCCGCCTGGAGGCCCCACGGGTGGGCGAAACGCCCTTCCCTCTCATGCTATAGCCGGGGCCCATGCGAACCCGCGCGCTCGGCTCGACCGGACTCGAAGTGAGCGAGCTTGCGCTCGGCACCTGGGGTCTCTGCGGGGACGGCTACGGCCCGGTTCCGGAGAGCGAGCAGGACGCCGTCATCGACCGCGCGCTGGCGCTCGGCGTGACCCTTTTCGAAACGGCCGACGCCTACGCGAACGGCGAAATGGAGCGCCGCCTGGGCCGCCGCGTCCCCCACAAGGGCGCCTTCATCGCGACCAAGATCGGGACCGGTCTCGCGGAAACCCCGCCACGCAAGGTCTTCGAACCGAAATTCCTGCGCGAAGCGGCCGAGCGCTCGCGCGACCGGCTGCTGCGCGAGCACATCGACATCCTGCTCCTCCACAACCCCTCCGCCCAAACCCTGACGAGCGGGGCGATCGAGCCGGCGATGACGGAGATCGTGCAGGCCGGAATTGCACGCAGCTGGGGCGTGAGCGTCGGCGGCGACGCGGCTGCGGCCGCCGCCCTGACCTGCGGAGCGCAGGTCATTCAGGTGCCCTACAATCCCTTCTACCGCCGCGATCTCGACCGCATCGCGTACGACGCGAAGGAAAAGAAGATCGGCGTCCTGGCGCGCTCGGTGCTCGCCTACGGCCTGCTCTGCGGCAACTGGCCGACCACGAAAGAGTTCCCGGCCGGCGACCATCGTGCCGAGCGCTGGAACCCGGACGAGCTCAAGCGGCGCATCATGCAGCTCAGCGGGGTGCGGCCGAGCGTCGGCGGCAGCATCACCAGCCTGCGCGCGGTGGCCGTGCGCTACGTCCTCTCGAAGGACATCGTCTCGAGCGCCGTCCTCGGACCGCGCAAGAGCGTCCAGCTCGATCAGCTGGTGCGCGACGCCGGCACGGAAGAAATCTACATGCCCGATTTCGTACGCACCGCGCTCGAGTCGCGGGTCCATGCGGCGGGAGTGAAATGACGAGCGACACGCGCCTGGAAGCGCTCATTCGCATCGCGGCCGACGCCGCGAAGGTCGTGCTCGAGGTCTACCAGCAGCCCTTCAAGGTGGACTACAAGGGCCCCGCCGACCCCGTCACCGACGCCGATCGCCGCGCGAACGCCCTGATCTGCGAGCGACTCGCGCGCGAATTTCCGGGCATCCCGATCGTGGCCGAAGAGAGCGCGCCCGAAACCTTCGCCGGCTACGAACGGTCCTCCGAAATCTTCTTCGTCGATCCCGTCGACGGCACGAACGAATTCATCGAGCGAAACGCGCAATTCGTCGTCATGATCGGCCTCGTCGAGGGCTCACGCGCGACGACCGCCGTGATGAACGCCCCGGCGCAAGGCATGGCGTGGGCCGGTGCCGTCGGCAAAGGTGCGTTCAGCATCGCTCTCGACGGCACGCGCGCGCCGATCCACGTCAGCGACACCCGCGAAGTCGGTCAGGCCTGCCTCGTCTCGTCGCGTTCACACCGCAGTGCTCGCCTCGATCTCGCGCTCGAGGCCCTCGGCGTGCGCGAGATCGTGCGCGTCGGCAGCGCCGGCCTCAAAGGCGTCGAAGTCGCGCGCGGCGGCGTCGACGCCTACGTCGCCCCGCACTACGCAGGCAAGCGCTGGGACGTCTGCGCCGCCGAGGCCCTCGTCGCGTCCGCCGGCGGTCGCGTCACCGACGCCTACGGCAACGACGTCGACTACCGCGCACCGAGCCTTTCCAACGATCGCGGCGTCATCACGAGCAACGGCTTCGTGCACGATGCACTGCTCGAGAAGCTCACGGCATATCGGGCGAGCCAGGGAAACTAGCGAGCGAACGGGGGAATCGAGGCGGAGCTACCTTCGACGCTCGCCCCGCGGCGGCGCGAGCTCCAACAACGCTGCCCGGAACACCTTCGCGAGTTCGGACTCGGCCCGCACATTCTCCGAAGCGAGGGCCCGGCGGATGTCGCCCTCACGAAAGCCTTGATTCTGCAGCGCTCGAAAGGCCTTCGCGAACACGTCCGCTGCCCGCGCCGAGACCTGAGAACTCCCATAGCTGGAGCCGTCCGAATGCCGGAAGACCAGCGCGCCGGACGCAGCGCCTTCGACGATGAGCTCGCCTCTATGCACAGCCAGGTGGTGAGCTCCGCAAAGCGTGGCCAGATTTTCGGGATGGTGTCGTCCGCCCTCGGCGCGGAGCTGGATGTGGTGAGCGTCCACGTAAACGGCGTGCCGGCAGCCGGGGACCCGGCACCGCCCGCCGTCCCGGCGTAGAACCATGCGGCGGATGGACGGCGGGATGGTCTGCTTGGCGCGGGTCTTCGCGGGACGGGTCTTTGCGGGAGCGCGGTCAGGTTTCGTGCTCACTCCGCCCACGTGGGCGGAGTCGTCGACCGCAGC
>DASXWF010000318.1:0-1948 GCA_036503835.1 Polyangiaceae bacterium
GGGGGATTGCTGCTGTCGCACGAGAGCGCAGTCGCCGAGAGCAGCAAAGAGAGCCGCGCGAGGAGAGAGTACTGGGTATCCGCGAGCATGATCGGCACAGAAACGGGGCTTCGTTCGGGGTGCGGGTCGTGGAGCTCGACAGGGCTACTGCAGCGTGGGCGTCTCCCACGTGATCCACTCCGACATGTCGGTGTTGGCGTACGTATCCTTGCGAATGTTCGTGTTGGCGCTTTCGTCTCCCAAGAGGAACCGCTGCACGAACGCGTTGACATCGGCGCTCTGACTGCTCGGGAACGCGCAGTGGCCGGACGCAACCGCTTGGCTGAACCCGATTCTCTCGGGGACCCCCAGAGCCTCGTACACCTCGGCGGCCGCCTTCATCGATGCGCCGCCCGCCTGACTTCCCAGTCGATCGATGCCCGTGTTGTGAATCGCCAGAACCGCGCGGGGAGCTACCATCGCCACGAGCGAGTGCTGATCGAACGGGAGCTTCGGCGCATCCGGATTCCCGAAGTCGAGAAGTCTCGAGGAGTACCAACCCGTTCCCTGGGCTTCTTCCAGGTTCTCCGTCTCGGGTTGGCCTGCCATGAAACGCCATGAGGCTTCACCGCCGCCTCCGGACTCCTCGGGAACGGTGAGCGCGATGCGCTCGTCGAAGGCCCCGGCCCACAGCGCCATCTTGCCCGCGTACGAACAGCCGGTCACCGCCAGGCGCTTGGTGTCGATCTGGTTCTGTTCGGCCGTCAGCTCCAGCCCGTCGATGATGCGGCTGACTCCCCACGCCCAACCGGCATAGGCACCCGCCGTGTTGTCCGGAAACAGGTCCCAGAACGGCCCGCTCCCTCGCGTCGGAAACTGGCTCGCCAGCTGGCCGTCGCTGAAGGTCATCGTCGCAACCTGGTTCCCCATGGGAACCCCGGAGCCAGCCATGCGGATGACGGCGGGATAGGGCGCGCTCCCGCCGCTCGGCAGGCTGATCGTGGTGCTGAGCGTGATCGACTGGCTGCCGACGGTGACGTTCACGGTGAGGCGGTTGCCCGAGAAGGTTGCCGTCACCTGGCCGGCCGAGGGGGGAGGCTTCGTACCCAGCTCCCAGTGCTGAATCTGCGCGCCGATCTCCGCGCGCCTGCAGCGCCAATCAGCGCGGCTGGTGATTGGCCCGCCGCTTTCCTTCAGGAAGGGGTCCGGGAACTCCGGAATCGATGGCAGCGCCTCGAACGCGGGGAAACTGGTCGCCACGGGGCAGTCCGCGCCCGTGTTCTCGACGTCGTAGACCTCGGGTAGCGGTCCCGTGGGGCCCGAGCCGCCTGGGCCACCACCTGCCGCGCCCGCGGTGCCGCTTCCCGCTGCAGCGTTCCCTGCGGTGCCGCTTCCCGCCGTACCCGCCCCCGCGGTGCCGCTTCCTGAGGTCCCGTTTCCTGCGCTGCCGCTCGTTCCTCCGCTCTGGATGCCGCCTCCGCTGCTCCCGCCCGCGGGTCCTCCCGACGTACCCGCCGCGCTCGTGCCCCCGCCTCCCGACTTGCCCGCAGTCGCAGCGCCTGCCGTGGAGCCGGACGTGCCGCCCGTGGACACGGCTCCACCGGCACCGCCCTTGCCGGTGGTCCCCGCCGCGCCGGCGGTCGTGCCGCCACTGCCCGCGGTCGGCAGCGTGGAGGTTCCACCGGAAGGTCCGTTGTCGTTGGTTTCAGGGTCGCTACTGCAGGCCGTGAGCGCGGCGATCGTCAGCCCGATGGCCGTGAGCGTGGTGATGGATCGCATGAGGTTCGTGAGGAGCGGCGGGTGCTCCAGCAGACCTATTTGCCGGCGCCACACGGGTCTTGTTAGAAAAAGCGCCGCCCACGTCCGCTTGACGCCAAAGGGGCGGCACTAGTACCGCAACCCGGAACTGCGTTCCGGGTTTGCCCGCTTCGCGGTCACCTCGGCTGCGCCGAGTGCGGTCCTCTCTGTT
>DASXWF010000319.1:0-6846 GCA_036503835.1 Polyangiaceae bacterium
CAAAAAATCATCGAAGAGACACCGTGCCCGGCGCTCGACGAGGCGACACGCTCCGCGCTCTGCGACGTGGCGCTCCGCGGCGCGCGTGCGCTCGGTTACCACTCGGCGGGCACCTTCGAGTTCTTGCTCGATCGCTCGGGAGCCTTCTACTTCCTGGAGATGAACACTCGCCTGCAGGTCGAGCACCCGATCACCGAGCTCGTGACCGGCGTCGACCTGGTCCGCGAGATGCTGCGGGTTGCCGCGGGCGAGCCGCTCCCCTCCGAAGCGTGGCAGGCCCGCGGCGCCGCGATCGAAGCGCGGGTCTGCGCGGAGGATCCGGCGCGGGGCTTCGCGCCCAGCCCCGGCACGATCCGGCATTATCTCGCGCCGAGCGGACCCTTCGTGCGCGAGGACGGCGGCATCTTCGCAGGCGCGGAGGTGAGCCCGCACTACGATCCGCTGCTCACCAAGATTTCGGTCTGGGGGCCCGATCGACCGAGCGCGCTCCGGCGGCTGCACCGGGCCCTCGGCGAGTGCGCGATCACCGGCATCGCGACGAACCTCGGGCTGCTCGCACGCCTGCTCGAGGATCCCGACGTCCAGCGCGGCGCCTACGACACCGGGTTCGTGGAACGAAAGCGCACGGCACTCACGGCCGAGGACGCTACGGACGACGCCGTGTTCGCCGCGGCCGCCGCGCTCGCCACCGAGGAACGCAACCAGCAGCGCGCCACCAGACCCGCGGAAACCGGCGGCCTCCCGCCGTGGGTCGCCGCCGATCGCGCCGAGCGCTTCGGCCGCTGACTGCCCGGCGAGCTCGGACTCAGCGCTTCGGCTCGCCGCCCGGCGGCATCGACGCCGCGTTGATCTTGTTGAACGCCTCGACGAACTCCCAGTCGGCGATCAGGTGCTTCTTCAGGAGCACCTCGAGCAGCGCGGCGAAGAGCGGCTCCCAGCGCGGTTTCTCGCCGAGGATTTCGCTGGCGTCGGCGCCGTGCGCCACCGCGCGCAGGGCCGTGACGAGGTCGCGCGCCGTGAGCGGGGTGGCCGCGTCCTCGGACGCTCCCGCGGCGGGCGGGGACGAGCGCGCCGGCAGATTCACGCGGGTTCCGTCGAGAAACGTGAGCGTTACCATGCGCCGGCCGGGGCGCCTCGGGGGCGCGGGCATCGACACTTCGCGCGCCTCGATCGTGGGCGAATCGGACGGCGGCGGGACGGACTCGGGCTTCGGTGGAGCCTGCGCGGGCTTGGGGACGACCACGGCCTGGAACGGAGGTGGAGTCGGCTGCGCGACGAACGGCGGCTTGACCGGCGGCTGCGGCTTCCGGGCGGGCGCAACGTCGGCCGCCTCGAGGGTGACCGACGGAGACGAGGGGGTATCGATCTCGTCCTCGGCGGCTCGACCGGCGGGAGGCTCGCTCGGGGGAGGGGCCGAGGTCAGGCTCACCTCGATGGGCGGCTCCGAATCGGGGCCCGGGACGGTCGATCCCGTGTAGTAGGCGCGGATCGCCCCGCGGATGTCCGAGGGCGGCGCGATCATGGTGCGGACCGGCAGGCCGGAGAATTCCCCGACGGCCCGGACCGCCACCTCGTCGGTGGGGTCGTCCATCGCGATGTACAGGGTCTCCCCGAGCCCGCGCACGCGGCGTACGAAGATCGGCACCAGACAATGCCGTTCGGCGAGCTCGTGGGGGACGAGATCGAGGAGCTGGCGCGAAAAATCGATGTGATAGAGGGAAACCCAGGGGACCGCGAGCTGCTGGCTCAGGATCTGGGTGAGCTGGGTTTCCGTCACGAGTCCGCGCTCGACGAGGAGCTTCCCGAGCCGGCGCCCGTCCTTCTGCTGGAGGGCAAGGACCTGCTCGAGCTGCTCGCGGCTGATGATGAGGCCCGTGACCAGGAGCTCTCCCAGGCGGACGCGGCCAGACATGATTCCGATGATTTACACCCCTCCCGGCGATCCGGCCAAATCGGGCTCCGAGCGCAAAATTTCCGGCAGAGGTGTTAGACTGAGCGTCTCGTTCGCCGTCCCGCGACCCGTGCAGACCCTCGAGGCACTCAATCGTACCTGCCCGCACTGCGGCTCGAGCTGTGCGGCCGAGCATCAATATTGCCCGGCTTGCGGCTTCCCCGTCGGAACGTTGGGTTCCAACAGCGGAGACAAGTTCGTCGGCAAGACGCTGCCCGGCGGCCACCACATCCTCGACCTGATCAGCGTCGGCGGCATGGGGCGCGTCTACCGCGCCCAGCAGAGCGCGCTCGGCCGCACCGTGGCGGTCAAGATCATCCACCCCCACCTGCTCTCGGACGAGAACTCCGCCTTGCGCTTCATGACGGAAGCGCGGGCCGCGAGCCAGCTGAACCACCCGAACTCGGTTTCGGTGTTCGACTTCGGCCGCACCGACGACGGCCAGCCGTACCTCGTCATGGAGTTCTTGCGGGGCAAGGACCTGGCGCGGGTCGCTTACGAGGAAGGGCCGCTCCCGTTCAATCGAATCGTCGACGTGCTGCGGCAGGTGCTCGCGGCGCTCGGCGAAGCGCACGATTTGGGCATCGTGCATCGGGACCTCAAGCCCGAGAACGTGATCTTGGAGCCGCTCCGGCGCGGCGGCGATTTCGTGAAGGTCGTGGACTTCGGCCTGGCGAAGCTCAAGGCGGACGCTCAGACGCCGTCCGTGACGAGCCCCGGGATCGTCTGCGGAACGCCCGATTACATGGCGCCCGAGCAGGGCCGCGGCGACGCCATCGACGGGCGCAGCGACCTCTACTCGGTCGGCGTCATCCTGTTCCAGCTCCTCACCGGGCGGCTCCCCTTCGAAGCGGACAGCCCGACCCAGGTGGTGATGATGCACCTCACCATCCCGGTGCCGGATCCGCGCCAGGTCGCCCCGGAACGCATCATTCCCGAGCCGCTCGTGGCGGTCGTGTTCCGGGCGATGGCCAAGGACTCGCGCGATCGCTACCAGGACGCGGCGGAGTTCGCCGAGGCGCTGCGCGACGCGCTCGCCGTGATCGAAAGCTCGCCGCCGGCTGCAGCCTGGGAGCAGCGGCTGTCGGTGCCCCCGGTCGGTGTCGTCAGCTGCGCTGCCTGCGGCCTGGTGGTGGCGCTCACGAAGTTCTGCGGCGAATGCGGCGCTCGCCTCGCCCAGCGTCCGAGCGTACCGGACAACACGGCGGCGACGGTGTTTCCGCTCGCCATGGTCGGCCGCGACGACGACTTCGCCTGGCTCGAGGAGCGCCGCGAGCGCGCGCGCGGCAAGCTGGTCGCGGTGCGGCTCGTGGGTGAGCCGGGTTCGGGCAAGACTCGCCTGCTGAACGAGCTCGCGCGCTGGGTGGAGGCGGACGGCGATCTGGTCGTGACGGTCGCGCCGGACCCGCACCTGGCCGAGGTGCCGCATCACGCGCTGCGGCAGGCGATGCTCAAGCTCTCCGGCCAGTCGGCGCAGTCGCTGCTCGAGCTCGGACCCAGCGGGATGACGGCGAGCGTCGTGCACGGCATGCGCGACGCCTTCGGCGACCAGCCGCGCGACGACGGCCGCACGCCGGCCGAGCGGCGCCGCGCGCGCGCCGATGCCTTGCGCTACGCGATCGATCTCGCCGTGCGACGCGCGCCGTCCGGCCGCGTACTGCTCGGCCTGGACGAGCTGCACCGCATCGACGGGCCGAGCCGCAGCGCCTTCGCGGACCTGGTGGGCGAGCCCCGCCCGGGCTCCGTGTTGGTGGTCGCGACGCACACGCCCGGTTTCGAGCCGGGTTGGAGCTCGGACGCGAGCGCGCGCCTGATCGCGGGGCTGCCGTTCGGCGCCGTGATGAACATGCTGAAGTCGCACCCCTCCGGCGAACGCATCCGCGTCGACGAGAGCGCGCGCGGCTACCTGCCGCTCTACGTGGAGCAGGTGCTCCGCTACTCGCTCGAGGGCGGCAGCGATCCGCCCCACCGGCTGGCGGATCTCGTCGCGCTGCGCGTGGACTCGCTCGCCCCGAGCGCGCGCCGCACGTTGCAGGCGCTCGCCGTGGTCGGCGACGGCGCGAGCGTCCGGCTGCTCGCGGACATGCTGCAGAGCAACGACGGGCTCGAGGCCGCGCTGACCGATCTCGAGCGTGCGCGCATGATCGACCGCACCGACGGCGGCTACGCCACCGCGCACCCGCTCGTGCGCGACATCGTGCTGGCCGGCATTCCCGCGGCGGTGCGGCGCGAGCTCCACCGGCGCGCCCTGCTCGCCGGTGAGGAGCTTTCCACCCCGCTCGAGGCCCGCGCGCAGCACGCCTACTACGCGCACGATTCGTTCCAGGCGCTGCTCCTGTTGGAGCAGGTGGCGGACCGAGCGGCGCTGCGGGGCGATCCCGAGACCGAGGTCCTGGCGCTGCGGCGCGGGCTCGAGATTGCGCGCGAGGAGATCTCGCGCGGGGAGCTCGACGATCCGCTGCGCGCCATGCTGATCTTCAGCCGCAAGCTCGGTGCGACGCTCGCGCGCACCGGCAACTTCGCGGACGCGGAGGGCGTACTGCGCGAAGCGCTCGACCTGGCGGGCCCGAGCGGCACGGACCGGGCGCGGGTGCTGAGCTCGCTCGCGCAGGTCGCCCACGGGCGCCAGCGCTCGAAGGAAGCGGTCGGGTACATCGACCAGGCCATCGCGCTCGCTCGGAAGCTCGGCGACAACGACCTGCTCGCGAGCTTCAGCGACACGCGAAAACAGTGGGTGGCCTGAGCGCCACGCCGACCCGCGCGCGCCGCGCCCGTCCCGCACAAGCGAGCACCACGAAAGCACAGGCGAGCGTGCGGGCGCTCAACACTTCGCCCAGCAAGAGCCACGCCCAGCCCAGGCTCAGCACCGGCTGAATCAGCTGGATCTGACTGGCCGATGCGATGCTCCCCCGAGCGAGACCGCGGTACCAGGCGATCATCCCGAGGTACATGCTGACGAAGGAAACGTAGAGCAGGCCGGCGAGCGCGAGCGCCGACGCCTCGGCCAGCGGCCGTTCGGGCCGGCCGAACCACGCGAGCGGCAGGCTCACGGGCAGGGCGATGACCAGCGCCCAGGAGATCACGCGAAACCCGCCGAGCACCTTCGCGAGCCGCGCACCTTCCGAGTAGCCCACCGCCGCGAGCAACACGGAGGCGAGCAACCAGCCGTCCGCGCCCAGAAACGCGAGCCCGCCGCGACTCTCGCCGAACAGCACGACGGCAGCCGCTCCCACGACGGAAGCTACCCAGAACTCGCGCGAGGGACGCTCACCGTTCCGCAGCACCGCGTAGAGCGCGGTCGCGATCGGCACGAGACCGATCACGATCGTGGCGTGCGAGGCGGGCACCGAGCGCAGCGCGAGCGCCGTCGCGAGCGGGAATCCGAACACGACCGTGGCGGCCACGAGCACGAGCGACTTCGCGTGTGCGGCCGGGAAGCGCTCGCGCCGGACGCCGAGCAGCAGCAGCGCCAGAAGCCCGGCGAGCACCGAGCGCCCCGCAGCGACGAACCAGGCGCCGAGCTCCGGTACCGCTGCTCGCGTTGCGGGCAGTGTCAGGCTGAAGCCGAGGACGGCCGCCGCGCAAAGCAAGTCGCCATTTCTCCACGAAACGACGGCTGCCGGCAGTAGCGGTACCGGTCGTTCTGGAGTATCGTTACTCAGATTCGACATGGAAACGAATATCACTTCCCGCCGCGCTGTCAAGCCGCGCGGAGCGACCGCGGACGCTCGCATCGCCCACGAGCTTCGGCAGCGCGCGCAGCGCCTGGCACCCGGAGCGCGCTTTCCCTCGTTGCGCGAGCTCGCCGCCTCGTTTCGCGCGAGCCCGGTCACGGTGCATCGCGCGCTCGCGCAGCTCACGCGCGAAGGGATCGTCGTGGCGCGGCCCGGCGACGGAACGTACGTCGCGCCGCGAGCCGCGGACACCGGCACGGTCGACTCGTCGTGGCAGCTCAGCGTGCTCGGCAGCGCGGCGGATCCACTCGCCGGACCCATGTTCGAACCGCCGCCGGGCGGGCACCTGCTGCTCGGCACCGGCTATCCGGATGCGTCGCTCCAGCCGCTCGCGCTGCTCGCCGGGGCGGCGCGGCGCGCGGCCGCGCGCGTGCGCGCTTGGGATCGCGTTCCCCCGGAGGGCAACCACGAGCTCCGCGCGTGGTTCGCGCGCGACGTGGGCGGCGGCGCGCAGGCCGGCGACGTGCTCATCGTTTCCGGAGGCCAGGCCGCGCTCGCGTCGACCTTCCGCACGCTCGTGCCCTTCGGAGGGCCGATCATCGTCGAGTCTCCCACCTACTTCGGGGCGCTCGGCGTCGCGCGCTCCCTCGGGCTGCGCGCCGTCCCCGTGCCCAACGACGACCAGGGCATGCGCGCCGATCTGCTGGAAGCGGCGCTCGCGTCCTCGAAAGCCCGCGCGATCTACCTGCAACCCGCGTTTTCGAACCCCACGGGCGTCACCCTGAGCGAACGCCGGCGCGCCGAGGTGCTCGAGCTCGCCGAACGCGCGAACGCCTTCGTGATCGAAGACGACTACGCGCGCGATCTCGCCTTCTCGGCCGCTCCGCCCGCGCCCCTGTTCCGCAGCGGCAGCGACCACGTCGTGTACGTGCGTTCGCTCACGAAATCGACCGCGCCCGGACTGCGCATCGCGGGCATCGTCGCCAAGGGTCCCGTGCGCCGGCGCCTGCGCCTTCTGCGCGCGACGGAGGACTGGTTCCTCGCGGGGCTCCTGCAAGAGACCGCGCTCGAGCTCGTCACGGCCCCCGGTTGGCCCCGGCACGCCATCGAGCTCCGCCAGACGTTGCGCGCGCGGCAGCAAGCGGTCCTGAAAGCGCTCGCTCGCCATTTCCCCGAAGCGCGCCTGGCACGCGTTCCGGACGGCGGCTTCAGCCTCTGGCT
>DASXWF010000320.1:0-5653 GCA_036503835.1 Polyangiaceae bacterium
GGCTGCGCCCAAGGGTTTGGTGATGAAGAGGAGGCCGCCGGCGGCGCCGTAGCCCACAGCGGGCTCCGTGATCGGCATGACGATCGGGAGAAAGCCGTACTTCTCGTCGAGGAAGCCGCTCATGTCGGGCCAGCCGTCGTCGGCCGGGTCCTTGGCCTTCTCGGGTTCGGTGGAGGACGGCTTGCTCGGCGCGGTATCAGCGGCCGGATCGGGAGCCCGTTCGGGCTGCTCCTGCGCGGAGGCCGGGCTCGCCGCGAACAGGACGAGCGCGCCGAACGGCGCGAGGGCGAGCGTCCGCACGAGCCTTCGCGGAGCGGAAGCGGGGCTCACGGCCGCTGCGAGTCCGTGGCCGCCGGTTCCGGGTCGAAGTGAAACTCGGTGTGCGCCGCCGAAGGCCGGCGCTCGAACTCCTTGCAGAACGCGACGAGGCTCGGACGATCGTCGATCGATAGGATTTCGCGAAAGCCGAGGTGCTTGAACAGGCAGAGCGCCGACACCTCGAGAAAGCCGAGCGAGTGCGGGGGCAGCCGCGAAAACACGCCGGGCAGCTCGGCGTCGAGCCACTCCACGGAGGCGCGGATGCGGGCGTAGGGCTTGTTCATGAACGGATGGTCGTTCGCGATCCCGCTCATCCGCGCCATCACGACCGTGACCTCGGAAGCCATCGTCTCGAGCACGAGCTCCTGCGCGTTCGCGGCGATCGGCTCGCGCACGTCTTCCGGCCAGAGAATGGTGTGCGGCACGGTCGCGCGCCGGGCGAGCTCGCGGCAGATGTTCAAGCTGCCGAACCAGATGTCGCCGCCGCTGCGCAGGCTCGGGACGCGCAGGGCCGGGTTGTCTCCGAAATCGCGCACGCGCGTGGAGCCGATCTCGTGAACGACGCGAAAGTCGTAACGAACTCCGAGCTCGTGCGCGAAGATCTTGGCGATGCGCGTGAAGTGCGAGCTCGAGCGGCCGAGCAGGTAGAGTTCGGTCACGGGGGCGTCCTCCAGAGCGGACTCTGCACCGGGGACACGCGCTTCTTCAAGCGTAAGCCGACAAGCGGCGCGAAGATGCGCCGGAGTGGGAGGACCTGCGCGGACATGGTTCGCGCGCACCGCGGCAGCGCGCCCACCTGATCGCTAGTCAGGTCTTCAGTGGTTACGTTTCCCGGTCGTTGAATGTCTCGGAAGGAGATCGCTGCCCGTGCCCCTCGCCCGGCAGCACACCGAGCATGCCCATCACCGCCGCCGTCCTGAAGCGTTCCCTCATCCTTGTCGCCCTATCGGGGTGCGCGAGCGCGCCCACCCCGGCCCCGGAAGCACCCGCCCCGAAGAGCGCGGAGCCCGCCGAGGCCAAAGCCGAGACACCGAAACAGGACGAGAAGACCGGCGGTGAAAGCAGCGCGCAGAGCGAGGACGCGGATCCGCGCGCCGGTGACGGCCTGCGCAAGGCGAGCCGCCCGCCGGCCGAGCTGATCACTGGGCCGAACCTCGTGTACGTGTTCAACTTCAAGGAGTCCGAGGTGGGCATCGCCGCCAGGGAGAAGTGCAGCGAACAGGGCGGCGACGATCCCCGCGCGGTTTCGGCCTGTCTCGAGAAGGCCCGCGGCAAGGTACCGGTCGAGCTCATCCGCTTCATCAAGGAACCCTCGGGCGACCACTGGTGGGTCACCTACAACCGCTACAAGGGAAACCTTTTGAAGTGGCACCGGATTCAGTTTCAGCCGGGTAAGGAATCGGACGAGCGCATCACGCTGAATCTGTTCGGCAAGGACAAGGGCATCGCGCCCATGGCGCGGGTGCCGCGTCACCTCGACATCGAACTGCCCAACGACTACTCGATCGTCGTCAAGGACCCCGAGCACGGGGACATGCTGTTCGACGCCAAGATCGGCACGATGGAAGTCGACTGAGCGTTCGGCACGACGACACCGCAACTCCGTTGCGGTGTCTGAACCAAAATTTTCGGCGACCAGATTGAGGCATGAGAGCCGATTTTCTACGGCCTCACACCTGCGGCCGCGGAAAATTGGCGATCGACCCCGACGGGAGCACGTTTAGCTCGGATTTCGGAGTATGACGGGGCTTCGCAAGGAGGATCCTTTGAAGAAGCTTCCGAATCGATTCGCGATTTGCTCGATCGCCGTGCTGCTCGTCGCGTGCGGCGGCAGCCAGCCCGCACCTGAAACCGCCCCGGCGGCGCCGGCCGCCGCCGAGGCGCCGATGCCGACGGACTTCCACGCCATGAACCGCGATCAGCGCATGATGTTCATGAAGAACACGGTCATGCCGAAGATGACCGAGGAGTTCCAGAAGTTCGACGCCAAGAAGTTCGCGACCGTGAACTGCGCCACGTGTCACGGCGGCGGCGCGAAGGACGGCACCTTCACCATGCCCAGCCACGACCTACCGAAGCTGCCCGCCACTCCGGAGGCCTTCAAGCCGATCGCGGAGAAGCAGCCGGAGATGGTGAAGTTCATGGCCGAGATCGTGGTGCCCACGATGGCCAAGCTCGTGAACGAAGAACCCTTCAATCACGAAACCGGCAAGGGCTTCGGCTGCAAGGAATGTCACACCACCGAAGGTGGCTGAAACGACTGAGACAACCTACACGGTCTTGGCAGGAAAGATCTCGATCGGCGCGGGCGGGGCATAGCCCAACGCAAAAACCGGCGAAGCCGGCGGACGGCTGTCCGTGGGCTCGCCGGGGTCGAGTGGCATTTCACCCGCCCGCGGAGCAAAGCTCGCAGCGTGCAATGAGCCGTCAGTTCGAGGCGGAAGCGCTCGAATCAGGCTCTGTTCGGACTTAACGCCCGCCGGACGATGCGTTCGGCGCGCACCAGGTCGGCGCGGCGGAACGAGTGGCCGGGCCGCGCGAGCTCGAGCATCGCGACCAGACCGGCCTCGTCGAACACCGGAATCATCGCGGCCGCGCCGACGCCGCCGCTGCTCCGCGCGAAGCGCATGGCGAGAAAATCTTCGGTCGGACCGTAGGGCGGTCCCACCACCGGCCGGCCGCGGCGCGCCGACTGCAGCACCGGATCGTGCTCGGACAGGGCGTAGCCGAGCATGTCGTTCGGCATCGGCCCGAGCACGGAACGCGTGACCAGCGAGCGCGAGTAGCGCGTACGCAGGTGGAACATGGCGCTCTCGGCTCCGGTCGCGACGAGCGCGAGCCAGGCCGCCGTATGGCTGAGCTCCGACTCGTCGCGGACGCGCTCCACGGGTCGCGCCCATTCGGCGAACTGCTCCTCGTTCGGAGCGTTGAAACCCGGCTTCGTGTTGAGCGCCGCGATCTCGCGCACGGCCTGGAGCTCACGCCACTCGCCGCGAAAAGCGCGCACCTGGCAGTAGTCCGGCACGCGCCCGTACTCGACCCCACGACGGAGCAGATCCGTCCGGACCGGACCGACCGTGAGCTCACCGTTCGTGACGTACCAGAGTGGCGGCGGCTGAGCGCGGAACACGCTCGTGTTGGGCAATTGGAGCTGCATGGGATCGTTGCGGTGATTGTCGTGCGCTGAATGTGCGTGGGCCAACTACATCGCAGACCTTTTGATCGACCATCCGGGACGAGGCACGGCGCGTGCTTGTGTCCCAATGTGTAGGGGGCGGGAACCGCCGCCCCTTTCGCGCTAAGATTGAGAAATTTTCTTTTCGGCCTGTCCGAAGGGCAGCGCGCGCTCTCCACCCGCGACTCAAGGTTCTCGCAAGGCTCACCGTGAAACAAACGTCTCTCCTCCTGCTCGGGTTGATTCTGTCCAGCGCCTGCTCCGACAACGGCGCAGGACCCGCGAACGCCGGCGCGGGCAACGGTGGAAAGGCGCCTGCCGGGGGCTCGAGCTCGGGTGGCAGCGCAGGCAAGTCTTCTGGAGGAGGGAGCGCAGGAAAGGGCGGACGCGGCGGAGCGGCCGGAAAAAACGGAGGCACCGGCGCGGGGAACGCGGGGACGAGCGCAGGAGAGGCAGGAAGCGATTCGGGCGGCGCGGCCGGTGAAGAAGCAGGCGGCGCGGCCGGTGAAGACGGCGGAGCAGGCGGCGGCAGCGCGGGAGAAGGCGGTGACGCCTCGGAAGCCGGCGCTGGTAGCGGAGGCGCCACCGCGGGAACTAGCGGCAGTGGAGGCAGTACCGCGGGCGCCGGTGGCGGCACTTCAGGAAGTGGCGGCAGCGCCGGCTCGGTGAGCGGCTCGAGCGGCAGCGGCGGCACCGGAGGAAGCAGCGGCAACGCCGGCACCACCGGCGGGAGCAGCGGCAGCGCCGGTTCGACCGCAGGCGCCGGCGGCACTACCGCCGGAGACGGCGGCAGCGCCGGCGCGCCCGACGCTGGAGCCGGCGGCAACGGCGACGAGCAAACCCTCGAGTGGCTGCCGTCGTGGGCCACCACGATTCAGAGGACGGAAGAACGGAACCTGCCGTCGCAGGGCGCCGCCGCCTTCAGAAACAACTCGCTGCGGCAGTTCGTATGGCCCACCTACCCGGGCAACCAGATCCGGATCCAGCTCAGCAACCAGAAGGGCACGAGCCCGGTCCAGATTCAGAAGGTTCACATCGCGCTCACCCAGATCACGGGCGCGAGCAGTGACAGCAAGATCGACGCTGCGACCGACACCGCGTTCACGTTCGGTGGGCTGCCGGGCGTCACGATCCCCGCCGGACAGACCGCCTGGTCGGATCCCGTCGCTTTCAACCTGCAGAAGGTCAAGCGCCACGCGATCAGCATGCAGTTCGGCAGCCAGGTGCCGACCGAAATCACCGGCCATCCCGGAGCGAGGACCACCTCCTCCATCGTGACCGGCGACGCCGTCGCCTCCGTGAGCTTGACCAGCCCCCAGAACTTCGATCGCTGGTACTTCATCAATGCGATCGAGGTCATGGCGCCCGCGGACGCGTTCGCGGTAGCGGCTTTCGGCGACTCGATCACGGACGGCTACGGCATCCTCAACCGGTTCGAGCGCTGGCCCGACTTCTTGACGCTGGCCGTCCAGAACGATCCGAATATCGCCGACAAGATCTCGGTGCTGAACTTCGGCATGGGAGGGAACCTCCTGACGAGAGGCGACGGCTACGAAGACGCCGGAACCGTGCGCTTCGATCGGGACGTGCTCGGCCGGGACAAGATCAAATGGGTGATCGTGCTCCAGGGCGTGAACGACATCGTCTACGGCGGCGTTCAGGCGCAGCCGATCATCGACGCGTATGCCTCGATGATCAACAAGGCGAAGGCGAAGGGCGTCAAGATCTTCGGCTCGACGATCACGCCGATCGGAAGCGCCAACACCGTCCGCAATACGGTCAATCAGTGGGTGCGCAATACGGGCCCCTGGGACGCCCTCATCGACTTCGACCTCACCATTCGCGATCCGAACGCCCCCGAGACCATCCGGACCGGCTGGCACGCAGCGTCGGAGACCCTCCACCCGAACGCCGCAGGCTACCAGGCGATGGGCAATGCGGTTCCGCTGAGCCTCTTTTATCCCCAATGATCGGAGGGCGGGCCGTGTCCCTGTAAGCGGAGGCGCCGGGGTGGCGTTTCCCCCCTGAACGCCATGCGAAACCCTGCTCGCTCGGTCGGCTGGTCCCGCGGCTGGTTGCTGCTGTCCGCCCTGCTTTTGGTGTGTTGTGGGGGGCGCGCCTACGACGCGCCGGCCGAAGCACCTTCGAGCCCCGCTCCCA
>DASXWF010000321.1:0-7633 GCA_036503835.1 Polyangiaceae bacterium
AGAAGCGCCGGAACCGGGCCGGCCGGACCGAGCTCCCGGGGGAACTCCGCCGGCAGCGGCTGGAAATTCGCGTCGTAGACGGGCGCGTGGGGTCCCAGCGTGATCGCCCGGCCGCGCTCGCGCGCACGCGCGATGCGCCCCACAAGCTCCGCCTCGAGCGCGCCCGAGCAGGCCACCACCGTCCAGCTCGCATTGCGGAAGGTGTGGCGCGCGACGTCACCGCTCGAAAACGTGTACGGAACGTGCGCCCGTTCGAGCGCCCGCTCGAGCGCCGCCAGGAAGGCATCGGCCTCTACGGCGCGCGAGCTGCCGAGACCCACGTCGTCCTCGAAACAAGCTTCCTCCGCGCCGCCGCCGAGCACCTGAAACCCCGCCGCGCTGAGCGGCCCGAACGCGTGCATCACGCGCGCCAGGCGGCGGAGCGAACGCGGCACGAGCACGTGGACCGGGGTGTGGCGCGTGAGCTCCCAGAAGCGCACGCGCTCGAGCGCCGCGCACAACTTCCGCCACGGCTCCGCGCTCGGTCGCAAGCGGCCCTTCGGATCGACGGGTGCGCCGATCCAACGATCCCTCTCGACGGCCATGTACAGGTTGAAGCCACGCAGGCCGTAAGCAAGAGCCGTGACGGCAGTGAAGAGGTTGTCCTCTTCGCTGAGCGGCGCGAAGAACGGCGGGAAGCCCGCGCCGAGCTCACAGGCGAACGGCGGGTGCTCGCGCGCGGCACAACGCACGGCGAGCTCCGAGGTACGCCGCGCGATCTCGGCGCGCTGCGGCGGCGAAGCGCCGTGGTAGTAGTCGAGCCCGAGCAGCTCGACCGCCTTGCCCACGCGCTCGGGATCGAGCGGCGTCGCCGACTCGCTGAGCGGGAGGTTGTGCGACGTCGGAATGCCTGCGAGCCCCGCCGCTTCCAGCCGCTCGCGGTAGCGCCGGAAGGCCGAAGCGAGGAGCTCCTCCTGAAATTCGGCCCAGTCGAGGTGCCGCGCGAGCTCCGCGGGCGAGCTCGCCCGAAAACGCCGCGGCGGCTCGACGTTGAAGAACGTCACGCCGGGGTCGCCGAGGACGCGGCGGAGCGTCTCGAGATCTTCGTACTTGTCCTTCAGGAACGAGCGATACTGGGCGATCGCGTCCGGGTGGTAGTCCTGATCGTAGACGCCGTCGCGAAAGTACATCGCGCCTTCGTTGTCGATCTGCAAAAGCACGATCGGCCCCTTCGGCCACACCAGCGGAGCGAGCTCGCGGCCGACCGCCTCGAACCAGGCGCGCGCTTCGCTGTGGAACGCTTCGCTCGCGTAGCTCGGGACCGGAAAGGCGAGCGGCGGCACGGGCAGCGCGACCGGCTTGCCGCCGGCCGACACGGCCTGACACTCCTTGGTCCAGATCACGCGCTCCGGGATGCCGAAGCAGGTGAGCTCGGCGTTGATGTGCGGCCCGGGCCGCGCGATCACGTACAGACCGAGCTCGCCGGCGAGCGAGAGGAAACGCCGCACGTCGAGCGCCGGGTTGTGCGTGCCGAAGTCGAAGTCACCGGTCCCGCGCTCGTGAACACCCCACGGCACGTACGTGTCCAGCAGCCGGACCCCCAGCGCCTTCATCCCCTCCAGCGCCGCTCGCCACACCGCGGGCTCGAGCCGCCAATAATGCGCGCTCCCCGCCAGGAGCGGCACCGTTTCGCCGCCGAGCCGGATGCCCGCCGGGACGAGCTCGAGCTCGGGTTCGCGCTCTCTGGGCCGGCTCATGCGGGGCGGAGGCTAGTACAACGGCCGACATGTGCATTCGAAGTTACGAATGATGCGGTTGACCGTTGTACTAGCCGGCCGCGAAAGCGGCCGAGGGGGGAGGCTCGGCGCAGCCGAGGGGGGCGCTGCGGCGCCCCCGCACAACGGAGAGGACCGCCCTCGGCAACGCCGAGGTGCACGCGAAGCGGGCAAACCCGGAACACAGTTCCGGGTTGCGGTACTAGCAGAATCGAACGGGCAAAACGGGGGCCTTCCAGGCCGTTCTCGCGGGATTGATTCGCGGAGAGTGTGGAGCTAAGAAGTCGCCCTCATGACTTTCGTCGTCACCGACAACTGCAAGGGTTGCCGCTTCACCGACTGCGTCGCCGTCTGCCCGGTGGATTGCTTCCACGGCGACGGTGACATGCTCTACATCGATCCCGGCGAGTGCATCGACTGCGGTGCGTGCGTTCCGGAGTGCCCGGTCGAAGCGATCTTCGACGAGTCGCAGCTGCCCGACGACAAGAAGGACTGGATCAAGCTCAACGCCGACAAGGCGCCGAGCCTGCCGGTCGTCAATCAGAAGGGCGATCCGCTGCCCGGCGCCGAAGAGCGCAAGCAGGCGCTCGGCTTCTGAGCCACCCGCTTCGCGCCCCTGCTCGGCGCGAAGCCTTGCGTCTCAACGCGGCGCCGTGCCCGCTTTCGGCGCCGCGCCCGGCTTCGGCGCCGCGCCCGCCGCTCCACGGAAGTCGAGGCCGACGCGCGACTGGATCTGGAGCATGCCGCGCTGCTGTCCGTTCGTCGCGAGTCCGGCCGCGAGCAGCGACTGCACCTCTCCGCTCTCCGGGAAGGTCGTGCCGAGGCGGAACTCCAACCGACCTTCCGACTTCGACTCGAACTCGACCAGATCGTGCGGCGCATCGGGCGGCAGCCCCTGGAAGTCGAAACGGTTGTTCGTGGCGTAGCGCTTCGTGCTCACCGAGAGTGTCACCGCGAACTCGCTCGCCTGCTCGACCTTGACCATGCGGTACGTGACCAGATCCAGCCCGAATACGCCTTCGCGGCTGGTCGTGAGCCAGAACGCGCCCTGCCCGAGCGGTTGATTCGGCACCGGCAGCGTCACGAGCGCCAGCATGTCGCTCAGCACGCGCAGCTGATCGCGCGCCTCTTCCGCGCCCGGCGTGATCTCCTGGTGAAAACCGGTGCCGGACCCGTCCGGAAACACCTGGTACTCGACGCGCGAGCCCTTCAGCTTTTCGACGCGAGACGAGAGCTCGGCCGGAACGCCGGTCACGCCGATGCGGGCGGAGGTGATCTTGGCCACGACCGTCACCGCCGCAGGAGTCCCGGCGTCCGCGTCCGCGTTCTTCGGCTTCTGCGCCTCGAGCGCCACACCGAGGTCGATCGGTAGGGCGCCCTGGCGCGCGTCGGCCTGCACGGCGACCTGAACCGTGCCGGACGTCTTCCAGCCGGGCTTCGGCTGAAGCGGGCCGAGGGTGACGCGAGGTTCCGATCCGTTGCTGCCGAGGGTGACGATCGGCGGATCGCCCTTCTTGATCTGCCGATCCGCCTCACCCGGACCGAACACGCCCTTCGGCGGCGGACCGCCCGAGCTCGCAGGCGCGGCGCGACCCGCTGCCGCCGAAGCGGCGGCCACGGCCTTGGCCAGCGCGGGATCGATGGTCGAAGGTTTCTCGAGGCTGGCCGCTGGCTCGGCCGACGGCTGAGGCTGCTCTTTTTGACAGCCGAACGCGACGGCGAGGAGCAACGGCGCGAACGACGGGAACGAGGGCCGGAGACGCATGGCCGGCAAGTAGTACTGCTAACGCGGCGGATGTAAAGACGCGGCGGCGTGTCCGAGGCGACACGCCGAAAGCGGAGCCTGCTCCCGCGACCGGCGCGGCTTTCTCGAGGGATCTGCGGCTTTCCGGACCTCGGGACGGCCGCCCTGCGCGCGCACGCCGGTTGCAGCTGAGCGTCGCATGCCTGCCCCGGCGAAAGGAACCCGAAGGATGCGCTTGGCTCTTCTGAAATGGCTCTTGCTCCCGCTCTGGCTCTCGGTGCTGCTCGTCCAGGCCGAATACGCTCGAGCCGCGGCCCCGGACGCGAGCGACGCCGAGAAGACGCTCTCGCCGTACTTCGCCGTGGAAAACGCCGACCCGGCCGTCGACCGGCTGCCGCTCGCGTCGACGCGAGTCGAAGTCGCCGTCGCCGACGTCGTGGCCGAGGTCTCCGTGACGCAGGTGTACGAGAACCGCGGCACCCGGCCGATCAACGCAAAGTACGTGTTCCCTGCCTCCACGCGCGCCGCAGTCCACGGCATGCGCATGACCGTCAAGAATCAGGTCATCGAAGCCAAGATCCACGAGCGCGAGCAGGCGAAGAAGATCTTCGAGCAGGCCAAGCAGTCCGGCAAGAGCGCGACCTTGCTGGAGGAGCAACGTCCGAACGTCTTCACGATGAACGTCGCGAACGTGATGCCGGGCGATCGCATCGAAGTCGCGCTCCGCTACACGGAGCTGCTCGTACCGAGCGAGGGCGTCTACGAATTCACGTTCCCGACCGTGGTCGGGCCGCGCTACTCGAACCAGAACGCCGCCGAAGCGCCGGCCACCGATCGGTTCGTGGCGAGCCCGTATCTGAAGCAAGGACAGGCGCCGCCCTCCACGCTCGAAATCAGCGGCACGCTCGCGTCCGGCATCCCGCTCGCCGCGGTCGAGAGCCCCTCCCACGCCCTCACCAAGAGCTTCGACAACGCGTCGCTCGCACGCTTCTCCCTGCCGGCCGCGGAGGCGCGCGGCGGCGACCGTGACTTCGTGCTCCGCTACCGGCTCGCCGGCAACGCCGTGCAGTCGGGGCTCAGCCTGTTCGAGCGCGGGAACGAGAAGTTCTTCCTGCTCCAGGTGCAACCGCCCGAACGCGTGAGCGACGCGGAGATCCCGCCGCGCGAGTACGTGTTCATCGTCGACGTGTCGGGCAGCATGAGCGGCTTCCCGCTCGACACGACCAAGCTCCTGATGAAGGACCTGTTCTCGGGCCTGAGGCCGAGCGACCAGTTCAACGTGCTCCTGTTCTCCGGCGGCTCGCGCGTGCTCGCGCCGAAGTCGCTGCCCGCGACGAAAGAAAATGTGGCGCGAGCGCTGCGGGCGCTCTCCGAGGAACAGGGCGGCGGCGCGACCGAGCTCCTGCCGGCGCTCGAGCACGCGCTCCAGCTCTCGCCGGCGCCGGGCCGCTCGCGCAGCTTCGTCATCGTGACCGACGGCTACGTGGACGCCGACCGCCGCGCGCTCGAGTTCGTGCGCAACCACCTCGGCGAGGCGAACGCGTTCTCGTTCGGGATCGGCAGCTCGGTCAATCGCTACCTGATCGAGGGACTGGCGCGCGCCGGCTCGGGCGAGCCGTTCATCGTGACCAAACCCGAGGAGGCGAAGGCGACGGCCGCGCGACTGCGCGAGTACGTGCGCGCGCCCGTGCTCACCAACGTCCGCGTTGCCTACGAGGGCTTCGACGCCTACGACGTGGAACCGCGCGCGGTGCCCGACGTGCTCGCGGAGCGCCCCGTGGTGGTGTTCGGGAAATACCGCGGCGCGCCGGCGGGTGCGATCACGCTCACGGGCGTCGGCGGCAAGGGCCCGTACACGCAGCGCTTCGAGGTCGCGCGCAGCACGCCGCGGCCCGAAAACGCGGCCCTCCCCTACCTGTGGGCGCGCACGCGCATCGCGACGCTCGGCGACTTCGCCTTCGGCGAGCCGGACGATGCGTTGCGGAAGCAGATCGTGGGGCTCGGGCTCTCCTACAACCTGCTCACGCAGTACACGTCGTTCGTCGCCGTCGCGCACACGATTCGCAACCCGGGCGCGCCCGCCACCGACGTCGATCAACCGCTGCCGCTGCCCGCGGGCGTATCGAACAGCGCGGTCGGTGAGCCGTTCACCTCCGCGGACGAGCCCGAGCTCGCGCTGCTCGCGGCCTTGCTCGCGCTGTTCGGAGCTTTCGCCGCCGTCGCTCGCTCCCGCCGAGCTTCGACCGTCGGAGCCTGACCATGCGGCGCAGGGATCAGTCGAATCTCGTGTTGTTCGGGCTCGCGCTCGGCATCGGCGGGGCGGCGAAGGCACTCTATTCGAACGCAAGCGCCGAGGAGCTCGGGTTTTTGCTCCTGCCGACGGCCTGGGGGGTGGAGCTGGCGAGTGGCCAGCCCTTCCTCTTCGAGCGCGGGGCCGGCTACGTCAACCAGCAGCTCGGGATCGCGATTGCGCCCGCTTGTTCGGGCATGAACTTTCTGATCATCGCGTTCGCGACGCTCGTGTTCGGCTTTCTGCCGCGTTGCGAGCCGCTCCGGCAAAAGCTCGCCTGGTTCGGCGCCAGCGCCCTGCTCGCCTTCGCCGCGACGGTGCTCGTCAACACGCTGCGCATCTCCCTGTCGCTCGGCGAGCGCGCGCTCGTAGCGGAAGGCTGGCTCTCGGCCGCCCAGGTTCATCGCGCGACGGGCGTCGGCGTCTACTTGGGTGGTCTGCTCGCGCTGTACGCGGCGGTGGACAGGCTCTTCCGGCGCTCACCGGGCGGAGCCAAGGGCTATCTAGTGCCGCTGTTCTTTTACGTGGGCCTGACGCTCGCGATTCCGCTGTGCCGCGGTGCCGCCGCTCGCCCCGAATTCGCAACGCACGCCGTGGTCGTGCTCGTCGCCGTAGCGGTCGCCGTGCTATCCATCCTGCTCCTTGGCCAGGGCGCGGAAAAATACGCTTGTCGCTCGACATCTCGAGCTCCGGAACGGAAACTAACCATCGATGGAAGGTTCCGCCGGAAACGGCACACTCGACGAGGCGGGGGCCTGGGCGCTGCTCGAGGCACTGAGCCGGCGCGCGCGGGCGGGTGAACCGCTGGCGCGACCAGCCGGTCTGGCCCTCGGCGACGCGGGCGAGCTGCTCGAAAGCGCCGTCGGGACGGGGCTGCTCAGCGTCTTTCCGGACCGCGCGCCCTGCCTCCAGGCGCATGCCCGGCTCGAGCCGGCCACCGTCGAGATGCTGAGTCTCTACTTGCCGCTGTGCCTCGGCGGCGGGAGCACGGACCTCGTGGTCGGCCACGTCGGCCAGAGCCTCGACGGGCAGATCGCGACGGCCAGCGGCGCCTCGCGCTACGTGACGGGCCCCGAAAACATCCGGCACATGCACCGGCTGCGCGCGCTGTTCGACGCGGTGGTCGTCGGCGCGAACACCGTGGAAAAGGACGATCCTCTCCTCACCACGCGCCTCGTGCCCGGCAAGAACCCGACGCGCGTCATCATCGACCCCTTGCTCCGCCTTTCGGGCGCCCAGCAGGTCTTCCGCGACGGCGCCGCGCCGACCCTCGTCCTCTGCCGGCGCGGCCGTTCCGGCAACGGCCACTACGGCAACGCCGAGATCGTTCCCGTGGACTCCGAAGGCGAGCTGCTCGACCCGCACGCCATCGCTCGCACGCTCCGCGAGCGCGGACTGCGACGCCTGTTCATCGAGGGCGGCGGCATCACCATCTCTCGCTTCCTCGCCTCGCGCGCCTTGCACCGCCTGCATGTCACCGTCTGCTCCGTCTTCATCGGCGCCGGCCGTCCCGGCATCAGCCTGCCCGGCATCGATCGCATCGAGGGCGCCCTGCGCCCGCGCTCGCGCCGCTTCAGCATGGGGGACGACGTACTGTTCGATTGTGCGTTCGACGCTGGCGATTGATGGTTATTGGAGGCGGGTGGGACTGAGGACTGGGACTGACCGCGGGCGCCCGGACGAAGCCCGCCGATTTGTATATACATCGGCACCGTCCCTCGTCCCTCGTCCCTCGTCCCTCGTCCCTCGTCCCCCCGTCCCCCCGACCGAGCGCTCGCCCAGGCCGAGCCCGGTCCCAGGCATCGCGGCACTCCTCCAGGCCCTGAAAGGGCGCAAGCGCCGACC
>DASXWF010000322.1:0-5432 GCA_036503835.1 Polyangiaceae bacterium
GCCCGTTCTCGTAGCGCCCGGACTTGCCCACCTTTTCGATCTTGTCGAGGCGCACCGCGCTCGTCCGAAACGGTAGCGAGGGCTCCTCGAACGGGCCGTGGTCGAGCGTGCAGGTCACCCCGCCGCCACGAACGCAGCTGATCTCCGTCGCCTGCAACGCGATGGCGCCGAGCAACGCGCCGAAAGCCGCTAGGAGGTAGGCTACGCCGAGGAGCACGAGCCGCACGCGAAATGGCCCGTACTCGAGGGGGTTCGCGGACTGCATGGATGCCTGCGTCGCGTTGTCGGGTCAGCGCGACGCGCGGACAATCTACCGCTTTGGCGGGCAAGGTTCTGCTTCTTTCGCCACGCGGGAGCCCACCCTTGCTAGGGTGCGACGGCTTCTCTGGTGAGGACGATGGCGATGTACGAATCGTTCCGAACGCTCTCGACTCTTGCAGTCTTCGGCACGCTGATGGGCGCAGGGGTCGCGTGCGAGCGGCCGGAGCGCGGGCAGGCGCCGGTGAGCGCCTCGCCGGCGACCCGCAACGCCGCACCAGCCTCGAGCCTCGCGGCCGTCAGCGCGAGTGTGCCGGGTACCGCGGCACCGGACTCGAAAACGCCCGTCCCGTCCGCGGTCGAGCCGTCGAAGGAGCCACCGATCGAGGCCGAGCTGCACGTCCCGAAGAGCGCCGCGAAGACGGACCGGTTGCCGCTCGTGCTGCTCCTGCATGGACTGGGCGCGTCGGCCGAGGCGCTGGCGGAGCACACGGATTGGGCCGCGTTCGCGGAGAAGGCGCGCTTCGCTTGGCTTTCGCCGAACGGCCCGAAGGACCATCTCGGACGGCGCTTCTGGAATGCGAGCGACGCCTGCTGCAATTTCGATCGCGTGAAGGTGGACCACGTGCGGGGCCTCGGCGAGCTGCTGAAGCGGACGGTCGCGGGCGGACGCATCGATCCGGAGCGGGTGTTCGTGGTCGGCTATTCGAACGGCGGGTTCATGGCGCACCGGCTCGCTTGCGAGCTTCCCGCGGGGGCGGTGCGCGGGATCGTCAGTCTTGCAGGGGCCGGACCGCTCGCGGCCGTCGCGTGCACGCCCCAGCCCTCGCTGCGAGTGTTGCAGGTGCACGGCGACGCGGACAAGGCGGTCGCCTACGCGGGCGGTCCCATTTTCGGCAACGCTGGTTGGCCCGTGCACCCGTCCGCCGAGAAGACGGTGGCGGATTGGGCCGCGCGACTCGGCTGCAAGCGGAGCACCGCGCCGATCGCCGCGTTGGATTTCGACGCGAAGCTCGCGGGGGCCGAGACCAGCGTCGAGCGATTCACGCGCTGCGCGCCGGCGCTGGTCGAGCTGTGGACCATTCGCGGCGGGGCCCATAACATCGGCCTCCACTCACCTTCCCAGGAGGCGATTTGGAAATTCTTGAACGACTGACTGTCTTGCCGGGGCGCTGCGCGGGCGCGTTGCTCGCGGCGCTCGCGGCGGGCGCGTGTTCGCCCTCGCTCCCGCCGCCGGCCGCGGAGGTCGGAAAGCCGGCACAGGAGATGCCCCCGAGCTTCAAGTGCGAAGCCACGCAGGGCCAGACGCGCCCGCTGATCGTCGAATGGAGCGCGCCCGATCGCGCCTCGCTCGAGGCGCTCGCCAAGCACAACCAGATCGTCGTTCATTTCGAGGGTTGTTCGCTGCTGCCGCTGCGCCAGTGCCGCGCTCCGCAGCAGAGCTACGGCTACACCGCCATCACGCCCAAGGACGAGGTCGTGAGCATGAAGAACGCTGACGAGCTCTACGCCAACGTGCCGGTGCACGCCGTCCAGCTCGAGGGCAAGCTCCGGCAAACCGGCGAGCTTCGCGCGGCCATGCGCATCGTGGGAATGTACGAAGCGCGCGGCGTGGTGCCGGCCCTCGATCAGCTGCAAGGCGACTGTTCGAGCGCGACGCACGTCGTCACCGCGCTCACGGTCGGAGCGTTCGAGTTTTCCGCGGGCAAGGTCGACGAGGGTTCGGCGCAGGCGGGTATCTTCGGGGTCGGCGCCGGAGCGAGCCGCTCGAATCAGAAGGAGACGCTCAGCCGCGACGGTGACGTTGCCGCCTGCAACGCTTCGGCCGGCGGCGACTCCGGGCCGCCGGATCGCTGCGGCGCGCTGCTCCGCCTCGAGGTCGCGACGCTGCGGCCGGCCGGTGCGAACACGCCGAAATGCGGCGACGGCACCAAGCTCGTCGGCTTCGAGTGCAAGCCGGTCGAGAAACCCAGCGAGCTTGCGCCCGAGGATCGCGATTTCGTGGACGATCGCAACGGCTTTCAGTGGGGCGACCGCTGCTACAAGCATTTCAAGGCGGGAGCGCTCGGCTACGCGCGCGCGGCGTGCACGAAAGGCCTCGAGGCAAGCCCGGACGCGAAAGTGCGCGCGGCCATCACCTACAACCTCGGCCTCGTCGAGGAAGCCTCCGGCGACAAGAAGGCGGGGTGCGAGTGGTTACGCCAATCACTCGCCGCGCGTCCCGGAGTCGGCGCCGTCCAGGGAAAATTCGACGCGCTCGACTGCAAGAGCGTGCTCGCGACGCCGCGCTGAGCACGCGGACCGGCGAGGTCCGCAGCGTACCCGGGCGGCCTTCCACGCGGGTCGAGGTCAAGGACAACTCGTGTCCTAGCCGGGCTTGCGCGAGAGCGCTCGCGTCGTCAGGTTGCGGTCCCCCCAGAGACAGGAGGTAGAGGGAAATGCAGGCGTACGACAACAAGGGGCGTTTTCTGAACCGCGGAGTCTTTCACGGCTCGCTCGAAGAGCGACTCGGCCGGCCGGGCGCACGAGCGCCGAGCGCCGCGACCGGCGAAGAACACACGGTTTGGATCATCGACGACGACGGGCGTTGCTGGAAACTTCACGCGGCGAAAGGTGAGTGCGTGGAAATTTGCGCCGATGACCTGCCGGCACCGGTCCGTCGATTCCTGGCGTGACGGAAGCGCGGTCGGAAAACCGCCACACACCTTACGCCTGCCAACACAGCGGCCTACAAACCGGACATGGAAACACAAAAACTCCATCGCGGACGGCTCGTCGATCACCTTCAGCTCGTCGTGCGCGATCTCGACGTGAGCAAGCGTTTCTACACGGCGGTGCTCGGCGCGCTCGGGATCCCGATCGGCGGCGAAGGCCCCGGGTTCTTCTGGGCGGACGAGCTCTGCATTTCGAACGTCGACAGCCCTGCGTCTGCGGGCAAGACGACGGGACGCGCTCACTTCGCCTTCCAGGCCAAGGACCAGCAGACGGTCGAGCGCTTCTACCGCGCGGGCCTCGAAGCCGGCGGGAAGGACAACGGCGCGCCCGGCGCTCGCCCCTATCATCCGGGCTACTTCGCGGCGTTCCTGCTCGATCCGGACGGCAACAACGTGGAGGCGGTCTTTCACGGTCCGGCACGCCGCTCGGCAGCGTCGGTCGAAATCGATTTCTGAAGCAGGGCGCGCGGGCGTCCCCTTCCTCACGCTCGAGCACTGGACTCGACGCTCGCCTCGTTCCGTAGCGCTTCCAGCAGCGCGGACGCGAGGATCAGCGCGCCGCCCGCGCAGCCGCCCGCGTCGGGCAGCGCGCCGAGGACGAGCGCAGACGACACGACCGCCGTCACGAGCTCCATCACGATGAGCACCGAAGACCGCGATGCCTCGAGGTGATTCACTCCGAAGAGCGTGCCGGCGGTGGCGGCCAGAATCCAGATCGCTCCGAACAGAACCACCTCGAGCCAGATCACCGGATCGGAGGTGACTCCGGTCCCGCCGGACCCGATACCTACGGCGACGAGCGCCCAGGCGAGCGATCCGACGAACACCGCCGCGACCTTGCTGGCGATCGGGAGCGCCCGAGCCTTGCGGAACGCGACGTTGTTCACGGCCAGCGTGAACCCGGAGAGCACGGCGAGGCCGTCGATCCAGGTCGGTGGCGCGACCAGGAGGCGTCTTCCCCCGAGCACGAGAAAAGCGCCGCTCAACGCGAACACCAGGCTGAGCCAACGCTTCGCGTCGATGCGTTCCTCGAGGAATGCGCGCGCGAGCAGGACGCCCCACGCGGGCAGAAGGTAGAAGAGCGCCATCACGCGCGTCACGTCGCCGCGCTGCATCGCGATCGAGAACGCGAGATTCGCGAGCCCCCCGAACAGCGCGAGCAGAAGCATGCTGCGCCAGCCCGCGAGCCACGCGCCCCGTCGTACGGCGAGCCACGCCAGGGCGACGAGTCCGACCGAGCCATGCCCGCCGAGCGTCACGAGCGCGCCCCCGATGCCGTGCTCGCCGAAGTATTTGAGGGGAAGCCAGGTGAGGCCCCACAGCGTCGACGCCCCGAGCAGGACGATCACGGGGAGCAGGGACGAGCGCACGCCGGCCGGTGCATACCTTTTGCGCAACGACGCCGCAACGCGCCTCGCGGCCACCCCACCCTGCGCTGTAGGCTAGGCCCCCTGCGATGGGCCCGCTCAACGCGACGCAGATTGCCGTCGAGAAACTCACCCGCGCGCTCGCCGCGCACGTCGCCGGCAAACGCGCTCAGGCTCGTGCGGCGGTCGTCGAGGCGCTCGCCGGAGCTCCGAGCTCTTCGTTCGTGCAGATCGTGGCGAGCCGCCTGCTGTTCCACCTCGGCGAGGTGCACGGCGCGCTGGCTACCCTCGCCGCAGCCGAGCAGCAGGCGCCGGACGAACGGACGCGCCTCGCCGTGCTCGACTGGATCTTCGAGCTCGGAAGCCGCGGCGGCTACTACCGAGAGGCCCTGTGCGCGTCCACCGCCGCGTTCGCCTCGGATCCGCAGCGTTCGTCCCGCCACGCCGCCGCCGCCGAGTTCCACTCGCTGCTCGGCGATCACGAGAGCGCCGACCGGCACTGCCGCGCTGCCCTCGCCGCCGACCCGCGGGACCCCGCGCGCAAGCTGGCGAGCGCCCGAGCGCTCCGCGGACTCGGCCGTCACACGGAGGCCCGCGAGCTGCTCGAGAGCGTCCAACTCGAGCGCCGCGACGCGCGCGCGGAGGTCGAGCTCGCGCAGGAACTCGTGCTGGCGGGCGCCTTCGCCGCCGCCGCGTCGCGACTCCACGCGGCGCTCGACGCGGAACCGTCGCTGTCTTCCGCGCACGCCGAGCTCGCTCGACTCGCGCTCTGGAGGAATGACCTCGAGACGGCGGGCAAGCACGCGCGCCTCGCTCTCGACGCGGATCCACGCTGCGGCCGGGCGCGCGTCGTGCTCGCGGGCATCGCGCTCTTCTCCGGCGCTCCCGAGGCGTGCCTCGCCGAGCTCGAACGCGCGCGCGCTTCGACCCCGCTCGATCCGGAGCTCGGCGTGCTGCGCGTCGAAGCCGAATTTCGTCGCGAGCGCTACGCCGCGGCGCTCGAGGCCGTGACCGCGCTCGACGCGATGGTGCCGGACTCCGCGGAGTACTTCTCGCTCCAGGTCCTGCGCGCGCTGGTCTCGCACCGACTCGG
>DASXWF010000323.1:0-4735 GCA_036503835.1 Polyangiaceae bacterium
ACTTCCTCGACCGCTTCGACGTGACCGATCCCGCCGCACCGGTGGCGCTCGCTTCCATCAACATCCCCGGCCAGATCGTCCACTACGAGCACGAGCGCGGGCTGCTCGTCACGGTCGAGGACGTGCGGGAGGTCCTCGGGAGCTTCGCGAGCTACCACGCCTGCACGGCGGGCTACCCCGAAGCGACCTGGGAGGTCGATTCGGCGGCGCTCAGGGCAAACGGATACGACTACGAGCACACCCGCGGTACCTGCGTGCGCTGGCACCGGCGGTTGAACTCGCTCTCGCTCGAGGGCGAGAGCGCGCGGCGCGTGAGCCAGCTCGAGCTGCGGACCGTCGAGGCCGACGGGGTGGTTCGCTCCACCGGATCGATCGCCGTCTCGAACAGCAGGATATTTTATCAGGCTCAGGCTCGGAGCGTCGAAACCGGCGACTTTACGGCAGAAATCGTCGCGCTCGGCTACGGGTCGGACGGCCATCTCACCGCGCTCGGCAGGGTGCCCTCGAACACCTCGTACTACGGCTACAGCGCCCTGGTCGCGCGCGGGGACCGGGCGTTCGTGCCGAGCTACGGCGTGATGGAAGTCGTCGAAAGCCCCGACGACGCGCCGCCGGTCGTCACCGAGCACGAGCTTCGGGGGTGGGCATGCGACGCGAGCTCGCTCGAGGTCGTCGGCGACCAGGCCTTCTGCGCCGGGCAGGAGTTCGGCGTGCAGCGCATCGCGCTCGACTGACGATCCCCCCCCTCGCACGTCGCCTGCATTGCGGCCGAGCCTGCACCACTCTCCCACTCATCTCGCGAGTGTCCGCAAACTCCGAACCTCGATCAAGAGGGTTTCGACGAAATCGTTCGCGAATTCGCGCCAAGACGCGCGTTGCGATCGCAACGCGCGCGTCGCGATCGCAACGCTTACGCCGCGCTCTCGAGCGCGCGCACCGCTTCGCGCGCGCGGTCGCTGCTCGGTACGTAGCGATCGGCCACGGGCAGAACGGGCGGAGACACGAGGTCGAGATCGAGTGCGATCGCGTCGAGGTCGGCGAGCAGCGCGGCCATATCCTGGTAGCGGTTCTCGGGCGCCTTGCGCGTCGCGCGCACGACCACCGCGTCGAGCCGTGGGTCGAGGTCGTCGACCAGCCACGAGGGCGGCGGAACGGGCGAGGAGAGGTGATGGCGCAGGAGCGTCGTGCCGAGCTCGAGATCGAACGGCACGTGCCCGGTGAGCAGGCGGAACAGCACGAGCCCGAGCGCGTAGACGTCGGTGCGCGGATCCACCGGATCGCCGACGATCTGCTCCGGAGCCATGTACTTCGCCGTTCCGCGCAGGATCAGCCGGCCCTCGGGGTCCGGCGGCGGCTCCGCCTGCGGCACCTTGGCCAGATCGAAATCGAGGATCTTGAGGTTGCAGTCGTCGCCGGTCTGGACCACGTAGAGGTTCTCGGGCTTCACGTCGCAGTGCACGATGCCGAACGCGTGAGCCGCCTGGAGGCCTCGTGCCGCTCCGCGCGCCAGCTGGACGACGAGATCGGAGGCGAGGCGCTGCTCGCGCGAGATCGTCGCGTTGAGCGGCTCGCCGCGCAAGAGCTCCATCACGGCGTACGGATGGCCGCTCGACGGTTCGTGCACCGAGAGCACGCGCACCACGTTTTGATGCGTTACGTCCATCGCGGCGCGCGCGCCCGCGAGAAAGCACGCGCGCAAGATCGGATCCTTCGCGGAGCGTTCGGTGAGCCGCTTCACGGCGCGCTTGCTGCCGCTCGTGAGATCGCGCGCGAGCAGGATCTTCGCCGTGCCGCCCGTATCGAGCTCACCCTCGATGAGGTAGCGCTCTCCGAGCACTTCGCGATCGTCGGCCGCTGCGATTTTCGATGATGACGGACCCGGATCCTGCACGGAGCATTCCTTACGACCCGTCCGAACCGGAGCGACCGGAGCCGTCCGGGGAGTCGGAGGGGTGGTCGCATAGATATAGCGCAGCGCGGGATTTCGGAGAGCCGCCGGGGGCAGCGGATGCGACGACAGGCGAGGCATGACCGGGGTGCCACGCAACCCGAGGGGGTGCGCGCCTTCCCGACACTAGGCAGCTCGGGTCGCTAACCCAAATTTCCCGCGTTGATGACCACGACCGGGGCAATCGTGACGATGGCATCCTGCCCCTCGAGCTCGACCGGGAACTGCTCGAGGAAGAGCCCGGCGCACGGCCCCGCCGTGCACTCCCCGGTCGTCGGCAGGAACAAGGCGCCGTGATTCCTGCAGAAAATCCGATCCTCGTCCCTGTCGTAGAACTCTCCGAACCCCAGATCGAGATCGACGTTCCAGTGCGGGCAGGCGTTCGCGAACGCGAAAAACCCCGAAGGGTGATGCAGGACGAAACCTTCGTACAGCTTGCCCGCGCGCTCGTAGGCGAAGACCTGCGATGCGCCCGCCGCGAGCGCTCTCGCGCCCGTCACTCGAACGCGCTGCGCGCCGCCGGTCCCCCCCGGCTGCTGCTCTGGGACCATCAACGCTCGAGTGTTACAGCGCTTCGGGACCGCGGCCAGGCGCCGCCGGGTTGTCGCCGTTGGCGTTGCCGCTGTCCGTTCCTTCGCCGGAGCCCGCGTTCAGCTCGTTCATGAGGTCCCGGCACTCGGGCCGGCCCTTCAGGTGGTTCGTGAGGGTGCTGAAGGCGTCCACGAAGGTCTTTTCGAACTTCAGGCCCTCGCGCGTGCGGAGGGCTACCTTCTCGCGACCCGAGTTGAGGTCTTCCTCGAGCGCTTCTGCGTAGCGGGCGAGCTGACTCCTCAGCTCTTCGATCTGGCGGCGCAGGTCGGCGGCCGTGGCCTCGCGGCCGGAGCGCCGGACCTCCCGCGTCTTCAGCCACTGGCGCTGCGCCTCGACCATGGCGGACGCGGCACCCGCCGCCTCGAACACCTGGCGGTTGCCCTGTCCCGAGCGCTCGGCCTGGTCGGCGATGGCCAGGCGCTCGCGAGCGGCCTGCTCGGCGCGGGTGAGCTCCTGCTTCGCGGCGGCTTCCTCCTCGGCGTAGGCGGCGGCTTCGCGCAGGACGCGCGACTCCTCGTGAGCGAGCTCCTCCACCTTGCGGCCGATTTCTGCCCGCAGCGCGCGCCCGCGGCGCTCGAGCGCCTCGAGCTTGCGGGTGTGGCTCGCGATTTCTCCCTCGAGCGCGCTGGCCTTCGCCGCGACGTCCCAGATGGTCGTGAGGGCCTGAGCGATCTCCGGGGGAGCGTTGCCGGACGGATAGGCCCGCGTGAGCATGCGCGAGAAGAGACCCGCGCGACCGGCCCACTCGGCCACCCCCGGTGAGCGCGGCGGGGGCGGAGGCGGAGGCGCGGCCTGAGGGGCCTCGGTCGTGCCCTCCTTCTCCCAGGAGGTGCTCGGCAGCGAGCGCTGCAGGGCCTTGAGCTCCTCCAGCAGGTGGTGGCCGTCGCGGTAGCGCTTGCGCGCGTCCTTCTCGAGCAGCCGGAGCACGATCTTCTCCGCGACGGGAGAGCAGTCCTTCTTGACCCCCGAGGGGCGGGGGGCCGGCGCGGTGCGCTGCATCTCGAGCAGGGTTTCCCGATCGGACGCCTTGAAGGGCAGCTGGCCGGTGAGCATCTCGAAGAACAGGACGCCGAGCGCGTAGAGGTCGGATTGCGGACCCGCCTGCTCGCCCCGCGCCTGCTCGGGCGACATGTACTCGGGCGTACCGAACACCGCGCCCTTCGGCGCGAGGCGCGGATCGTGCGCCAGCGCGGCCAGACCGAAGTCGAGGATCTTCACGAAGTCTTTGCGACCCCCGCGCGCGGTGAGCAGGATGTTGTCGCTCTTCAAGTCTCGGTGCACGACGCCGAGGTCGTGCGCGCGCGAGAGCGCCGCGCCCATTTGCTCGAGCACGTCGACCGCGCGCGCGAGCTGGAGCGGTCCTTTCGCGAGCTCGTTCGAGAGCGGCGTGCCCACCAGGTACTCCATGACCAGGTAGAGCTCGCCGTCGTCGGTCTCGCCGATGTCGTGAATGTCGATGATGTGCGCGTGATCGACGCGGTTGGCCGCGCGCGCCTCGCGCAACATCCAGGCGCGCAGGTGCGTCTCGCCGCGCAGATCCGGCCGGATCAGCTTGACCGCGACGACGCGATCGATGAGCACGTGCCGCGCGCGGTAGACGATGCCCATGCCGCCTTCGCCGATGCGCGACTCGAGCCGATAGCGTCCCGCAATGACGCGACCGAGCGAGGGATCATCCCCCTTTTTCGAACGTGGAAGCCCCGTCCTCTGAGGCGCTGCTTGTGCCATCGTGACCGATGTTGCCGCTCTAAGCCCCACGCGGAGCTTGGACGATCATGCTAACGGCACGCGTTCGGAGAAGCCAAGGATCATTCTCGCTTTTCCCTCCGAAAGCCCGCCTAGAAGAGCACGTTGAGTACGGGAATGTGGACCTCTGTCGTCTGGTCGACCCCGTACATCTCCAGCTCGGCGCGGGTGTAGGTGCCGCGAACCTCGACCGCGGGCACGCTGAGGGCGAGCAGTTTGGGTGATACATCGACCAGGGCGGGCGGCATGAAATGGAGGGGTGGAATCGGCGCGCGCGAGCGGGAAAGGCGCTGGCGGCGGGGCTTCGGGAGCTCCGACGCGGGCGGCGTCGCGGGGGCCGTCGCCGGGGGCGTGCCTGCGGGCGCGGCGCCCGGAGGAGTGGTGGCGGGGGGAGTCGCGGCGGGCGGCGTGCTCGCCGGGGGAGCGGCCGGCGGTGGAGCCGCCGCGGGC
>DASXWF010000324.1:0-13698 GCA_036503835.1 Polyangiaceae bacterium
AGGACGGGATTGGGCATGCCGATCGCCCAGAAGGCGATGGCGATGGCCGCTCCGAGGCCGAGGTTGATGCACGTGACCGCGAGCAGATACTGAGTCATGCGCGCGCCCACCTCGCTCACCAGCGTCGAGGCGCGGCGGCGCGGGTTGAAGGCCGGCGAGAGGTGAAACAGCCGATCGAGCAGGCTGTCGCCGTCCAGCAGCAGGAAGAAAGCGGCGACGACGGTGAGCGCGACCTGACTCGTGAGCTCCGCGGCCCCTTCGACGAAGCCCTGCAGCCAGCCGGGTCGCACCACGGCGACGCGCGGGACTTTTTCCGCCCCTTCCACGTCGGCCATCTTGCGCACGAGCGTGAGGCCCCGTGACGCTTGCTCGAGCGGCAGGCGCAGCGTGCGGCTCTTCGCTTCGAGCTGCTCCACGGCGCCCGGCAGGCGCTGAGCCCAGGCAGCCGCGGGCGCCGCGAGCTCGAGCGTGGTGGTCGCGAGCGCGGCGATGACCGTTCCGAGCACCAGGGCGCTGGCGAGCAGGCGGGGGACGCGCAAGCGCACGAGCCGTTTCACGGACCCGCGCAAGAGAAAGAACAGCATCACCGAGAACGTGAGCGGAACGAACACCGACCGCATCGCGTACAGCCCGGCGAGCACCGCGGTGCTGGCCAGGCAAACGAGCGCCAGAGAACGCGTCCGCGCGCCGTTCTCGGCTCCGGATCCGGACAAGGAATTCCTGCGCGGACCCGGAGCCGCGTGCGGGTCGTGAGCCGTCGCGCTCACGGTCAGCCGAGCGAGTGCTTGAGGTCGCTCAGCGCGGCGTGCGTGCTGTTCTGACCCGGAAGCAGGCGCTCCAGCACGAACTGGCGGTTCGTCGCTGCGAGCTCGTCGATGTGGGAGCGGTAGTGCCGGAGGCCCCGATCCTCGGATTCCTCGAGCAACGCGACCGCGAGGCCCTCGCTGATGGCCGCGGCTGCGCCGGTCAGCGTGGGAGCGACGGTGCCCCACATGCCGGGCGAGTCGGGCACCTTGCCTCCGAGCATGTCGATGCGCTGGATGAGCTCGGCAGCGCGAGCGCGATGCGAAGCCCGACAGCTGTCGAGGACGCTCGCGTGCTTGCGCAACGGTTCGAGCGTCAATGCTTTCTCGTAGGTCTCCACCGCCGCGAGCTCGTCCTTGCAGAACGAGACGAGCACGTCGATGTTCTCGCGGCTCTGAGCCGATTCGGGTGTGCTGGGACTGTTCATCATTTGCTGATCTCCTTCGGGCTAGTCTTCCGCCTTGCCGAAGACGCGCCGCACCGTCTCCAGAAACGACGAGAGAGCTTCCTCGCGCGTACGGTGGGGGCGGTAGCGGGGCTCGTCCGGCCAGGTGTTGGCGAAAACGTCGACGGGCCGATCCGGATCGGTCTTCGCGTCGAAAAATGCGGGGTCGTTCGCGTCATTGCTCTCGAGCTCGCCGTCCGGCAGGAGGTCGAGATCTTCGAGCCAGAAATCCGGTTCGGTGGTCTCGAGCTCGTCCGCCCGCCGATCGGCCGCGCCGAGCTCCGAGATGTCGATGGCCATGGGTCGTGGTCCTTCTGATGGCCCCGGCCCAATCGCCGGGTTCGAATCGGGAGTGGTTGCAAGAGTCGTGCACCACGCTCGACCCCGTCCGCAGGCGTTTTGCCGCGCCTTCCCGGGGCAGGCTGCCCCGCTGTGGCCGGTCGCGTCCCTCGGCGTTGGAGCCCCGCGAGGGCGGGAAAAAACCCTCCACAGCCGGCGGCCTGGGCTCGGAGCTGGCCGGGCATGCCGCGGCGTGATATTCGGTCGCCCCTTTTACTCCCCGGGTCCCATGTACCTCGCTACTCGCAACAAGCCGCGCAAGACCAACCGCAAGGCCTCGAGCCGCTACAAGGCGAAGCTCGCGGCGAAGAACAAGCGGCGCCGCGCCGGCCTGAAGAAGTAAACGAGCCCGCTTCGAAACAGCGGAAACGCGCTTCGAAACCGGGCTCGGCCCAAAACTTGGCCCGCCTGCGCCTGCCGCCCCATGGTCGCGGCATGCGCCAGCGTTGCGAGCTCTGCGAAGCAATCGGATGCCTCGACTCGGCGCGGGGCGCAAAGCTCATCGGGATCTGGGTGGGTTCGCGCGACGCGTTGCTGTGCCCGGACCACGCGCTCTTCGCGCTCGACTCCGACGTCGAGTCCATGGCCGAGCTGGTCGAGGTGTACGAATTCGTGAATGACGGCGAGCCCGCCGTTTCTCGCAAGCGCTCGCGGCGCGGCGCGGATCACCCCATCGCCGTCGCGCTCGCCGCAGCGAGCGACTGAGCGTCGACCGGAACGCTATGTCCGGTCACTTCGCGGCGAGGCAGAGCTCGGCGAAGCGGTAAGCGACCTCGATCCCCTCGCCCTGGTACGGTGCCCCCGGCACGCGCTGCTGCTTCCCGTCGCGGTAGCAGTCGCAAAGGCTCGTCCCCGTACCGTCGTTCTCGCCGTCGCACGTCACCTCGAGCAACGTCTTCTCGCAGCCGAGCGTGAGCTTCACGCCGTCGATCGCGCCGCTCTCGCTCGGCGTCAGCACGATGCTGCGGGCGGGGCAGCTCCGGAGCGCGGCGGGGATTACCGGCGGGGCGCACGCACACGCGGGCTCGATCGGCTCGAGCTTGCGCCAGCTGCCCTGCTCGCAGCGTCGGGGCGTGACCCGAAAGCTCGAGCACGGCCCCGAGCACGGCGCCGGCGTGAACACGTGGTCGAAGGCGCCTTCGTGAGCGCAGTCCTCCCGAGCTTCGGAGGGTGGGATCAGCACGGTTTCCGGCGGAGGCGCCGGCGGCCCACCTCCCGCACTCGGTGGAGCTTCGACGCAGGGCTGCGGAGCTTTCGCGGGTGACGTGTCGTGACAGGCGGCGATCGCAAGGAGCGCGACGCCAACCGCGAAATGCACTCTCCTGCGACTCCAGCCCACGCCGCCACTGTACCCTCTTGCAAAATAGAACGACCGTGCTAAATGTGGTCCGGTGAGCAAGGGTGAAGAGACCCGCCGCCAGATCCTCGACCAGGCGCTCGCCTTCGCGAGCGAAGTCGGGCTCGAGCGAGTTTCGATTGGGGCCCTCGCCGAGCGCACGAACCTCAGCAAGAGCGGTCTTTTCGCGCACTTCCAGAGCAAGGAGGCGCTCGAGCTCGCCATCGTCGAACACGCGGCCGGTCTGTTCGTGCAAGACGTCGTTTCCCCGGCGCTGCGCGCTCCCCGCGGGGAGCCGCGAGTGCGCGCGCTCCTCGAGCGCTGGTTCGGCTGGTCGACCGCGAAGGCGATGCCCGGCGGCTGCGTGTTCGTGACCTCCATCTCGAACGCTGGACAGCTCCCGGAGGTCGTGCGCGAACGGCTTGCGGCGACTCAGAAGGATTGGCTGGAAGCGCTGGCCACCGCCGTGCGCATTGCCATGAAAGAGAGCCACTTTCGCGCCGATCTCGACGCGGCCCAGCTGGCGCACGAGCTCCTGTGCGTGGCGTACGGACACCACCTGCTCGCGCGCCTGCTCGGCGAGCAGGCGCGCGCGGAGCGCTGGCGAGAGGCGACCGAGCACCTGCTCGTGAACGCCCGTCCCAAGGCCACCCAACCCGTTTGACCGCACCGGAATCTCCGGACTCGAACGCTCGAACCCGTCTGCCCCTCTCGGTGACCCATGACCACCACGGAAACCGCATCCACTCAAAAAAGCACGACCGTTCGTTCTCAATACAAGGTGCCGGTCGCGCTCGGCATCGTGCGCGCCGGGTTCGGCGCCCTTTCGCGCGTGTCGCCGGGCTTCGCGGCGTTCGCCGCCGAGCGGCTGTTCCTCACACCGCGCCGGCATGCGCGCCCTCCTCACGAACGCGAGCTCCTGGCGTCGGCGCGCGCGCTTTCGATCCCGAGCGAGGACGGCGCGCTGAGCGCCTGGGAATGGGGCACGGAGGGCGAGCGCGTGCTCCTGGTGCACGGCTGGGAAGGCCGGGGCACGCAGCTCGCCCCGTTCGTGCCGGCGCTCGTCGAGCGCGGCTTTCGCGTGGTGAGCTTCGACGCGCCCGCGCACGGCGATTCGCCGGGCTCGCTCTCCTCGTTCTTTCACTTCGCCCGTTCGATCGCGCGCGTTGCACGGGAATTCGCGCCGCTCCGCGCGCTGATCGCTCATTCGATGGGCGGCGCCTCGGCGGCCTGGGCGTCGCGCGCCGGGGCGCTGGCGGAGCGCATGGTGATGATCGCTCCTCCCGCCGACATCCGCGACTTCACGAGCCACGCCGATGCCATGCTCGGCCTCGACCGGCGCGCGATCGTCGAGCTCGAAGGCCGTCTCGGCCGGCGCTTCGGCGTGGATTTCTCCGAAGTGCACGCTGCGCGCGTCGGGCCGGCGATGAAGGCGCCGCTGCTCGTGATCCACGACGAAGACGATCGCGAGATCCCGATCGAGGCCGGTGAGGTCGTCGCGCGCCACTGGCCCGATGCCGAGCTCGTGCGCACGCGCGGGCTCGGTCACCGGCGGATCTTGCGCGACCCCGGCGTGATCACCCGCGTCGTCGATTTCGTCGGGACGGCGCGAAACGCTTCGCAGTCCTGACGGTGGGGACAGGCGTGATCGAGCGGATTCAGTCGAGCTCGACGCGATTGCGGCCCGCCGACTTGGCCCGGTAGAGCGCGCGATCGGCGCGCTCGAAGAGCTCGGCCGTCTCGATTTCCGGCGTCGCCTCGGCGATGCCGAGCGACACGGTGACTTGCGGCAGCCTGCGCCCGTCGGGCAGCTCGAGCTCGGTCTCGGCCACCGCGCTCCGCACGCGCTCCGCGGCGATGCGAGCCCCGGCGCGATCGGTGGCGGGGAGCAGGATCGTGAACTCTTCGCCGCCGTAGCGACCGACGAGATCCGTCGGCCGCAGGCGCGATCGCAGCACCTGTGCCACCGCGAACAGCACGAAATCGCCCGCCTGGTGTCCGTGCTCGTCGTTGAAGCGCTTGAAATGATCGACGTCGAGCATCACGAGCGAGAGCGGCTGATTCTGGAAGCGGCTGCGGCGCAGCTGGCGCGGCACCATCTCGTCGAGCCAGCGGCGGTTGTTGAGGCCCGTGAGCGCGTCGAGCGCGGCGTGGCGCTGGAACTCCTTCTGCAAGCGCAGGCTCTCGGAGAGCGCGCCGTTGTTGCCGCGCAGCCGCTCGGCGAGCATCCCGAGCAGGTTCAGCGCGGCCTGGTGCGAGGTGCGAATCAGCGACCAGAACGTCTCGGCGCTCACCTCCAGCACCCGCGCGTACTGGCGCGCCACGACCGTCGCCGAACGCGGCCGTCCGTCGATCAGCGCGAGCTCCCCGACGCTTTCCCCGGCGTGCAGCGTCGCGAGCGGAATCGTGTCGAGCGGATCGAGCACCACGTCGAGCTGCCCGTCCACGATCAGAAACGCGAACGGCTCGTTCGCGCCGGGCGCGATCAGGATCTCTCCCGCCGAGAGCACGCGGAGACGGCAGCTCTGGAAGAGATAAAAGACGCTCTCCACCTCGACGCCCGCGAGCAGCCGCTGCTTTTCGAGGTCGGCCGGGCGCACGGGGCGCGTGGGATCGAGCGTGCTGGGCGGAAGCTGGTCGAGGGAGAGCCTCGACGAGGCCGGCGGTTTCGCGCTGTACGGATCTTGGACCACGCAATGCCGGAAACGTCACGGGCGTGGGGAAACTTTAGGTCCGCTGCGTAACCCCTGGAGCTCACGCTCGAGCGCGTGCTCCGGAGGCGTTGAGCAGCTCACCAGGGCAGGGGAACCGCCGGGACGCGCAACAGGCCTCGCTCGGAGAGCAGCTTTCGACAGGAAGAGCAGAGATCCCGCTCGCGATCGGTCGTGAGCACCGTACCGCCGCCGTCCTCCATGAGACACCCCTGACTGGGACAGTGCTCGAGTCCGAACGTGTGACCGATCTCGTGCACGGCCGTCTTCGCGAAACGCACGCGCGCGTGCTCGAGGTTCTTGGCGCCGCGGTGGCAGCGAAAGGTCGAAAGCACGCAAGCGCTACCATCGACGTTGGCGAGCCCGAGGATGCCCCAATCCGCGTGGGGAGGTTTGGTCGTGGAGATGTCCCTGGCGGTGATGCCCGCGATGCGCGAGCCGCCGTCGGGCAGTCGCGGGCGAATGAAGTCGAGAAGCTTTTCGGCGCGGTAGCGCGAGCGCGGAGCGTAGTAGGCGCTCTTCGGGAGCTCGACCTGCGGCAGGACGCCGACGGGCATCGAGAAAACGGCTTCGAGGGCCAGCCGCACGAGCGCGAGCTCCTGGTCCCGGACACCGCTTCCGAGCGGCAGGAGGTGGATCCCGGATGCCTCCGCCGCAGGTGAGACCCGAGCCCACAGCGAGACTGCGCTCGTCAGGCCGAGGATGGCCGCGCGGCGCGAGAGCCGCCGGGAATCGCCATGCATGGACGAAGACATGGGCCTCGACAGGATACGCGACGGGCGCGTGACTTCTACCCTCGCCCTCGAGGAGCCCCGAAACACCGAGATCTCGACGCGCAGCCGTCGAATGGTTACACCGCAACTCAGTCGAGAACCACATGGTCGAACGCATCGGCGGCATCGCACCGCTCGCAGGCTCCCTCACGCTGCTGGTCGCCGACGGAAACGCGGCGCGTGCCTGGCGAGGCGATGATCAGCCGAACGATCCCATTCGCGCCTTCCACGCAGCGCGAGCAGCGGGTGGCCCGAGCTCTGCGCCCGTCGCGCTCGGCGACGCCACCGGCTGGCTCGTCAAACTCGGCGCCGAGCAGCGCGATGCCACGGTCTTTCGTCTTGCCGGTGATCGAGTGGCGATCGTCGGTCCCTACTGGGAATGGCGGGAGGAGATGCGCGACGAAGAGAAACCGCCCATCGACCCGCGCGAGATCGAGGCCCTGATCGCCGAGTCGGACGGCGAGCGCATCGGCACGCTCGATGTCCCGAGCGGACGTTTGCTCGTGGCGGACGCGCGGGGCTCCCTGACGGGGGAACCGAGCCGGGCTCCAGCGGAGCTGCCGCCGGAGCTCCGCACGCAGATGGAGCAGACCTCGGTAGAGGCTGCCGAACGGCGAGCCAAAGTGATCGGAAACCTCGAGGAGGTGCGAAAGCACATGGCGGCCTGTCCGCTCGAGGATCGCGACGCTTTCTTCAAGATGATCCGGCGCACGCTCGAAGGCTCGGCCGAGGGCGCGTGCGCGCACCTCACGCTCTTCGGTGGGACGAGCGCGGTGATCCGGGCGGACACCGGCGACCTGATGCTCGTCGTGCCGCCGGGAAGCTATGCGCTTGCGTTCCGAGAGGTGAGCTTTCACGACGAGCAGCTGGGTATCTTGCACCTGCTGCCCAGCCACCGCTCACCGTGAAGGCGACCTGGCGCGGGTTTCGAGCCACGCGCGCGCGGCCGTGACGCATGTGGCGACTGCGCGGGACGTCCGCGCCGCGGCATCGACGGAGGTCATGGTGCATCGGTCCGGGAGCTCCTTGCGACACGCGAGGGGGCGTTTCGGGGCCCCGAGCCGCGCGACGGCGTCCACCAGAAAACCGAAGACAATCGGTCGTGCCTGCCAGGCCGCTTCGTGCTCCTTCACGAGACGCAGCAGGACCGGCGCGGCCGTCGGGTCGTCGGTCCTCACGCTCTCGAATACGGCGCGCGCGAGCTCCTCGCGGCAAGCGTCGTCGACCTTCTCGTACCAGCTCGGCGGCACGAGCTCGAGGGGAAACTCGCGCAGGTACTCGCGCGCGAAGCGCGGGTCGGGACGCTGCAAGCGCGGCGCCCACTCTCGGTACAGGTCGCGGCGCGCGGAAGCGTCCCGAGGGACGGCGGCGAGCAGCCCGCTCCGCAGTCCGTCGTCGTCGAACTGGGGGGAGCGCAAGAGCACGAGCAGATCGGCCGTGTTCCGGCGAAAAAACAGGTGATCCGAGTGTGCGATGAGGTCGCGCGCGGCGTCCTTCCACGGCAACGTCGCGCCGAAGCGCCAGGCAGCGGGATGCCGCAAGAGCTCGAGCAGGGTTTCGGCTCCGGCGTCGCTGCGAAGCGCCCCGGCCACGTGGGCCCGCGAGGTGCACGAGTCGTCGAACTCACCAAGGCGCCGCCGTACGCTCGCCACGACCACGAGCAACGCCGGATCCTGCCTGGCCAGCGTCTTCAGCTGCGCGGCGCACGCCGCGTCCGAAGCGTGGAGCGGGAGCCGCTCGCGCCACGCTGCGAGATCGCGGGCGGCGGCGGGTTCGTCGCTGCGCGGCGCTGCGGAAGCGCTCCCGCTCGCGCTGGCAACGGCTGATCGCGCCGGAGCCGGCGCCGTCGATGCGTCCGGGGAAGCACGGCGGTTACCGTCGTCGCAAGCTGCGAGACCGCCGGCGAGAGCGAGCGCCGCGACGAGGTTCGAGGGGTTCATGCGCGAGACTTCTCGGTGGAGAACGTACGCTGTTTCAGCCGTGTGACGAGCGAACGTGGAGCGCTCGCAGCATTCCTGCTTGCTCGGAAATCGTGTAGTGAGGCGACATGGAAATTCTTCCCCTCGCGTCGAACTTCGAACGATCCGCGTTTCGAGCGGGTGCGCGTTTCGTCGCCCGTGGCGTCGCGTCGCTGGCCATGCTCACTTGGTCGAGCCTCGCCAGCGCGCAAGGCGCGCCGCCCGACGCGTCTCCATCCTCCGAGCCTCCGCCTCCGCCGACCTACCCCACTCCTCCGACCTATCCGACGCCGAAGGCGTCCCAGCCCGAGCCTGGGGAGCCGGCGTACCCGTCCGAGCCGCCGGCCGTCGCTCCGAAGCCCGACGTCCCGAGCGAGCTCGGTGCGGCCTGGCGGCGCGGTGACTGGCTCTCCTCCATCGGGCTGCACCTTTCGCTCGGTCTCGCCTTCGGCGGGGAAGAGCTCGTGACGCTGACGTACACGAACGGCTCGAGCAACAGCGTCCACGCCGGTGAAGGTGTATCGATCACGGGCGGGTTCACGTTCATGCCACTCTGGATCGGCGACCGCGTCGGGTTCGGGTTGGGGTTCGACGCCGGCTGGAAGTACAAGAGCACGTCCGTGGAAGCGGACGCTTCGGTGGCGCTCGAGCGCTTTCCGCTGATCCCGTCTGCGCGCGGCATCGTCGGCATCAGCAACGCGTGGCACGTTCTCGTCGCCGGCGGCGCCGTGTTCGAGCTCGGCGGGAACCTTCACGGCGACGGTCTGCTCGACGGACTCGACGTCCAGTTCGAAGATGCCGTCGGTGGCATGGTGGAGCTCGGCATCCTGTGGGGGCGTCCCGGCACCTGGGGTTGGGAGATCACGGGTCGCTACACGCGTCTCTCGTACACCGTCGAATCGGGCGCCGAGGCCGCGGGCGATCTCGACGCGAGCAGCGGTACCCTCAACCTCACGGGTCACTTCTTTCTTTGATGCGGGGTTCCGCGGCGCGCGTGCGGAGGCGGCTCAGGGCACGGCGTCGCGACAGTAGATGCTCCCGCCCGCGGCAATGCGCGTTCCGTCGGGCGAGACGGCCAGGGCGGTGCCGCCGCTTCCGAGGACCAGCGGACCGCCGCCGTCGTCGCTGCGATACAGCACGAGCCTCGTGTTCGTCGTGGCCGCGATGGTTCCGTCGGGCAGGAGGGCGCAGTTTTGCACGCCCTCGCCGACCTCGATGCGGCGCAACACCCGCCCCTGCTCCGGATCCCACACGACGAGCGTCTGATCGTGGCTGCCGGTGAGGAGCAAATCGTTGCCGGCAAACCCGCCGCACATCGCGCGAGCCGTGTGATCGTCGAGCACCCGAAGCAGGGTGAGCGTGGACGGATCCCACAACCTGACGACGGGCGAATCGCCGAGCGAAGCGATGCGCCCGTCCGGAGCGTAGGCGGCGAAGCTTCGATCGGTCGGTTCCCCGATCCTCAGGTGATCGAGCCACTCACCCGACTCGGCCGAATAGAGATTGATGCCTCCGCTCATGCCCGCCGCGAGCGTCGTGCCGTCGGGCGAGAGTGCCAGCAGGGAAAAATAGGACCAGTTTTCGTACTCGCCCCACGAGAAGCTCGGTATCCATTGGCCGTCCGTGAGACGAAACGCCTCGAGCCTGCCGCGGACGGCGCGCGCCAACAGCCCCTCCCCGAAGGCGACGTCGGTCACGTCGCTCTGCGGCATCTCCTGACTCGGAATGGTCGCGAGCAGCGTCATGGTCGCGACGTCGAGGAGCGGCACCGTACCGTCCGGGTGGGCCATGCCGAAGGCCAACACCGCTCCGTCCGGCGAGAAAGCGGCCGACTCGACGGTGTATTGGGTCGGCATTCCGCCGCACGGCGAGTAGCTCGGTGGGCTCTGCGTTGCGGGCGGCACGCCGGGCTCGGGTGGAGGCGTGAACGGAACCGAGATGCCGGCCTGGATGGGCAGGACGACGTCGATGCGATTCTCACGAGGCAGGCCCGAGTAGTCGGTGAAAGTGAGCGCGAACCTCGCGGGTACGAGCTCACCCGACGCCGCCGGAACGAAGCTCGTGGCAAGATCGATCGTCTCGTTCGGATCGAGCCGCTCGCCCGCAAAGCTCCCGAGCGAGTGGTAGTCGGTGGCCGTCGTGACGAGATCCTCGGCGAGGGCTTTCATCTCGACCCACAGCTCACGGAGCCGCACGGGACGCGTGCCCATGTTCTCCAGGGAGAAGTGAAGATCGGTCGGGTAGCCCTGCGTGAACGCTCCTTCGTACCGGCCGATGACGCGCACGGACTCGTAGGTGCCGGCTTCCGCTTCTTGTGGTGTTCGGAAGCCAGCGGTGCCGGGTCGCGCGGGGTCGATGAAGAACGAGCGCTCCGTGGTCTGATCCGCGGCCGGGCGATACGCTCCCTCCCAGAACACCAGGAGTCCGTCGATCACCTCGGCGAGAAAGCCCGGTAGGTCCCCTTTTTCGCCGGAAGCACAGTCGTTCGCTTCCGCGGCCCGGACGAGGTTTCCGTCGTCGACGGCGAAGCTCCCGCCGTGTTCGCACTCACCTTGCCGGTAGCTCGCGCGGTAGCTGCCGGTCGGGCCGAAGGTGACGGTGTCCGGTATTCGATGGTCGTCGAAATCGTTGGTTTTCCGCCAGCACGAGCTCAGAAGTCCCCGGTACAGTCCCGGCGGCCTCACTTCCGGCAACGCGTCCGCCGTGCCGAGCCCCGGCTGCGCTTCCGCACGTCGTAGCAGCGCTCGGCCGGTCTCGAGTACGCCCGTCGCTTCGTCGAAGATGAACAAGTCCGAAGAGCCGTTCGAGAAGAACAACGTGCCCGAAGAAGCGCTGCGCGCGAAGAAATTCCAAGTGCCGCTCTCATCGCGCTCGAGGAAATCCGACCGTGCGCTCCACGTGTAAGTCCCGTCGGGCAGGAGCGAGACCTGGTCGCACCTGAATGGGATGCCGTTGATGCCGTCGCCGCAATCGAGACCTTGCCAGCTCGTGCCCGTGAGCAGCGTGAAAGCCTCGAGGCGCTCGTCGGCGGTGGCGATGGGCTCGTCGATCTCGGCGCAACCCTCGTGTGCGAGCGCAGGCACCGGATCGGGGTCGGGAGTCGGATCGGGATCCGTCTCCTGGCCCGAGGACGTTCCGAACGTCGCAGTGCCGTTCGCACTGCAACCTCCCGACGCCAAGGCGGTAGCTCCGACCAACCATCCGAGAACGACGCAACGCGGCGACACGGCTCCTCCGACCTCCAGAGTACTCCTTCGGCGGCTCGCGCGCCACGTGGCCTGCGCGGTCGTGGGCGCCGCCGGTTCGCGCCGAGCTCACGGTTGCGCCGTAGGCAATTCTTCGCATCGCACGCCGGGCGCCTCTCCGCGATGGCAGGTCTGACGGGTTTCGCCTGCCGGAGTGCACTAAGGGATTCGGCGAACGACGATGCGAGCACGGTCGATGTTCGTTTCGCCCGTCTCCACGAACGCGGGATTGTCGACGACGGCGCCGCCCTTCTCTTCGAGCACGCAGCTCGAACGATGGGTGGTCGCCGTCGCGCGGTAGTTGCACCGGCGCGCGCCGCGCCAGTCGATGCGAAGCTCCTTCGGCTCTTTGAGCGTCACTTCGATCTCGTGATTTCCGGCCGGCAGAGCGATGTCGACGCGCCGGCCGCCGCGTAGCGATTGGGCCTCGAAGTCGATGCGCTTCACCACACGAAGGTTCAGCTTCTTTTCGGCGCCGCTCGCCCGCGCAACCAGTGTGGTCGCGCCGACCGCGAGGGGCGTCACGTGCAGATCCTTCACGGTGGCGACCTCGGGGTTCGTCGACGACACGGAAATCGGTACCTCCGAAAGCTCGTGACCCGCCTTGTCGAGGGCGCGCGTGCGCAACGGCACCGCGCCCTGGCTCAAGTCGAGAAGTGGAAGGTCGTCCGCTTCGACGCGATCGACCAGCCGGCAACGCAGCTCCGTCTTGGCCTGCACGCCTTGCACCTCGACCGTCACCTTTCCGTCGCCGCTCTTCGTGCACGAAAGCGTCCCGTCCGCGCTCGTGGTGGCGAGCTCCGCCGGCTCCGCCTTCAGCGAGTACTTTCCCTGCAGTACCGATTGCGACTCGCGCGCACGCCGCTCCTTCACCACGGGCCGGACCGGCGCCCGATCCGTCACGACCCCCGGCAGCTCGATGCGAACGCTCTCGGGCGGCGGCCCCTTGTCGCACCCGGGAAGAGAGAGCGCGAAGAGCAACGGCGAAAAGCCTGCGCGAGCCACTCGAGCAAGCTAGCCGAGGAGGAGTGAGATAGAAATCCGATGTGTCCGGCCTTCAGGCATACGGTGACGGCCCCGCGGACGCGCGCTGTAGTTCGTGTGGTGCGCTGGCCGTGGGCCCGTGCGCGCGCTGTCGAAACCCCGTGTGCGGCGACTGCTGCGTGCTCACGACGGGCGGCACGACGACCTTCGCGATCTGTCTCGGTTGCGAGCGCCGTGCGGGAAGCTCGCTCAGCTCGGGCTGGCGCGTCGTGCTCGGCTGGTTTTTCAAGCCGATTCTCGCGCTCCTCGCGGCGCTGCTCGTTCTCTACTTCCTGTTCGGCGATCGCGTCCGCTGAGGGCGCGCGCCGTTTACAGCGATTTCGAGTAGAACAGCGCGCCGCCCCCGCTCGGGCTGTACGCCGCCTGAGCGAAGCCTTGGCTTTCGTACAGCCCGCGCGCGTTGCGGTTGTGCTCCAAGACCTCCAGCGTCACCTTCGCGCAGCCGCGCGCGCGCGCGGCCGTGTCGACGGCGCGGAGCAGGGCGCGCCCGATCCCGCGGCCGCGTAGCTCGCGAATGACCGCGAGATCGTGCACGTTCACGATCGGCCGCGCCGCGAACGTGGAGAACCCGAGGAAGCAGGTTGCGATGCCGACCGGCGTCTCCTCGAGGTAGGCGAGCAGCACGAGGGTGGTCGGATGCGCCCGGAGACCGGGCACGAGCCTTTCGAGCACGTCGCGGGGGAGCGGGTGGCCGTTTCCCATGACGTCCTCGGCATAGGCCGCCGTCAGCGAGACGATCGCCTCCTGATGCTCGCGCTGGTCGAGCCGAGCCTCCACGATGACGGGCTCGAGCGTGTCCATGGCCGAAATGCGTCCTCTCCCGCGCGCGCGGCGCTAGCAAGGAACCTGACGACAGCCGTCGTTCGAGCCGAGGAAGGTCATGACGCCTTGGCTGCAGGCATAGCTGCTGTAGCAGCAGACGCCACAGCTGCAGGTGTCGTCGTAGTTGCAGGTGAACGTGCCCGTGCAGGGTGCACCGGTCATCGGGCGCGCCTCGGGGCAGCTTTCGAGCACGGCTGCCGCGCCGCCCTCTCCCGCGACGC
>DASXWF010000325.1:0-7673 GCA_036503835.1 Polyangiaceae bacterium
GGAGACCGGCAAGCCCAACATCACGGTGTACTTCCGCAGCGACAACGTCGGGACCGACGGCCTCGTCTACAAGAAGGGCAGCGTGCGCGAAATTCAGGCGCCGTAGGCCACGCACGGGTCGAGCGTGTGGGGGGGGCCGTCAACCGCCCGCCTTGCCGCCGCCGTCCTTGTACTTGAGCTCCAGGTAGCGCTGTTGCGTGGCGAGCGCGTGCAGGTCGTCGGTCGCGAGGTGCCGGCCTGCGCGAGCGATCTGCTCCTCGATCGTGCCGAGCGCGTCCACCAGGCGCTCGGCGGGGCTCGCGCCGCCGAGTTGCGGCTGGTGCTGGAGCGCCGCCGGGATGCGCTGATAGCCGTGCACGAGCTCGGGTAGCTCTTCCGCGAGGAGACGCCGGAGCTGCGCGGCGCCGGGCGCCTGCGGGTGGAGGTTCCGCACCTGGGCGTCGAGCGCGTGCAGCGCGCTCACGATGGAGTCGAGGCGCGGCTGCGCGGGGGCCGGCAGCGAGTAGCGCTCGTGCTCGAGCCAGTCCGCGGTTCGCCGCGGCAGCTGCGTTACGTCGGCGCTCGCGACGACGCGCGGCGAACGCGGCTTGCGGAAGCCGAAGTAGAGGATCAGGGCCCAGGTCGTGAGCACCGCGAGCGGCGTGGCGATCAACCCCTCGGTGCCGCGCGGGCCGAGCAGGAGCCCGGCGGTGATCATCGTGATCGGGATGACGATGGCCGCCAGCATCATCCAGAGCAGCACCTTCAAGACGCGGACGAAGGTGCGCTTGCGGCGCCGGTAGCTCTGGCGAGCCTGCTCGAGCGCTTCCTCGCTGGAGACGCGGTCGATGACGTCCGCTGCGATCTTGAGAAAGCGCTCGGGTGAGCCCATGGTCAGTCGCCGAGCCGAAACGGCTCCTTCGCCTCGAGCTGCCCGGCTTGCGATGCGCCCTCCGCGCGCGCGATGTAACCGCGGGACTTCTCGACTTCCTGACTCAAGGCGTCGACGGTCGTCTTCATGCTGGCGACCGCCTGGGACTTGAAGGTGTCGATGGCGTCCATGGTCTGGTAGATGTCGTCGAACGCGCGCTTCAGGGTCTCGAGCGGGACGGTGGAGGACGCGGCCTGCTGCTGAATTTCACCCGTCTGGTTGCGCAGGAGCTGGGCCGTGGATTCGATGATGTTCGCGGTGGTGGTGTTGAGCGCGGTGATCTGCTGGAGCACGAGCTTCTGCTCGGTCATCGCCTGAGCCACCGTGACGGCCGTGCGCAGGGCGGATACGGTCGTGGTCGACGCGCGGTCCACGCCTTTGATGAGCTCGATGTTGTTCTTCTTCACGAGGTCGAGGGCGAGGTAGCCCTGCACGGTGACGGCGAGTTGCGTGAGCAAATCGGTCAGGCGCTGGCGGACCGAGAAGAGGGCGGTTTCGCGCACGGCCTTGGCCTTGGCCGGGTTGGTCGCGTCGAGCTCCGCGGCCTTCCGCTCGAGCCCGGCGTCGAGCGCGCGCGCGATGTGGATCATCTGCTCCAGACGCCCGAGCGTCGTCCACAGGCCCTGGCGTTCCACGTCGATGGAGGCGTTGTCCTTGAGCAGCGCGTCCTTGCCGCTGGTCAGCCGTTCCAGGACGGCGGCGATGTGCGATTGGGCGGAGCGGTATCCGTCGAAGTAGTCGCGCACCTTGTTGCCGAAGGGCAGCACTCCGAGGAGCTTCTTCGGCTTGAGCAGATCGCCCTGGCGCGCCGGGTCGAGCTCCTCGACGGTTCTCCTGAGCGCCACCAGATCCGCTCCCACGCTCGAGTCCTTGTCGATCGCCTTGATCGGGCGCTCGAGAAAGCGGCTCGAGTACGCGGACGCCTCGCTGATCTCCCGGCGGCCCATGACCGTGAGCTGCTCGACCTTCGTGCCGAACGCCGGGCTGTTGGTGTCCAGGGCTACCAGCTCGTCGATGAAGGCGGCGGCGCGCTGATCCAGCGCGGTCTTTTGCTCCTTCTCGAGGGGGACGAGCCCTGCGGCCTTCTCGGTCGGGACGGGGGGGACCGGCGCAGGCGGGGTCAGAACCAAGTCATCGTCGGCCACGGCAATGCTCCTTCTGGTTCCATCCTTGGGTACCGGGAGGATGGAAGGGAAGGGGGGGCAGGGCAAGCTGCGCCCCCGCGTTTCAGCGGGGCGGAAAGCGCCCTCAGACCTTCGAGAGCGCCGTGACCAGCCGATCCAGATCCTCGCGCCGGTGTTTCTCGGTGACCGCGATCAGGAGCCGGTCGGCCAGGGCGGGGTCGATGCGGCCCAAGTCGAGGCCGGCGATGATGCCGTCGGCTTCGAGCTTTTCGGTGACGGCCTTGGCGCTGCCGGGGACGCGGACGCAGATTTCGTTGAAGAAGGGGGCGCCTTCGAAGCCGGGCGCATAGCGGGGGAGCGCCAGGATCTGCGAGCGCAGGTAGGCGGTTTTTGCGAGGCAGCGCTCGGCGACCTCGACGAAGCCGCGCCGGCCGAGGAGGGTGGTGCGGATGGTGAGCGCGAGGGCGAGCAGGCCCTGGTTCGTGCAGATGTTGCTGGTGGCCCGCTCGCGGCGGATGTGCTGCTCGCGCGTCGAGAGGGTGAGGACGTAGCCGCGCTCGCCGCGGACGTCGACGGTCTCGCCGCAGACGCGGCCGGGGAGCTGCTGGAGGTAGTTGCGGTCGCCGTGACAGGCGAAGAGGCCGACGCCCGGACCGCCGAGTTGCGGCGGGCAGGCGAGGGGTTGGCCTTCGCCGACGGCGATGTCCGCACCGAGCGCGCCGGGCGCCTCGGCGACGGCGAGCGCGTAGGGATCGCTCACCTGGGCGACGAGCAGGGCGCCCCGCTGGTGAGCGAGCTCGGCCAGCGGGCGGAGGTCGGTGAGGCCGCCGAAGAAGCTCGGGTAGCCGACGACGAGCGCGGCCGTGTCGTCGCCGAGCGCGCGCTCGATGGCGGCCGGGTCGGCGCAGCCGTTCGCGGCGACCGGGAGCTCGACGTAGGTCTGATCGCTGCGGCCGCCGAGGTAGGTGCGGGTGACGGCACGCGCGTCGGGGTGCACGCAGCCGCTCGCGACGACCTTGCCGCGCTTCGTCAGACGGCAGGCCATCAGCGCGGCTTCGGCCGTGGCGCTCGCGCCGTCGTACAGGCTCGCGTTCGCGAGCGGGAGGCCGAAGAGCTCGCTGACGATGGTCTGAAACTCCCAGATCGCCTGGAGCGTGCCCTGCGAGACTTCGGGCTGGTAGGGCGTGTAGGACGTATAAAACTCGCTGCGGAGGAGCAGCTGGTCGACGGCCGGCGGGATGTGGTGGTCGTACATGCCGCCCCCCAGGAACGACAGCATGCGCGGGCCGGTGTTCTTTTCCGACAGCTCGCGCAGGTGCCGCATGAGCGCGGGCTCGTCGAGCGCAGGCGGCACGGCGAGCGGACGCGTGAAGCGCGCCTCGGGCGGGATCGTTTCGAACAGCTCGTCGATGCTGCCCTTACCGATGACGCGGAGCATCTCCGCGACCTCTTCGGGCGTGTGGGGGACGTAGCGCATGGCGTGTCGAGTTCGCGGGGCGTTCAGTGAGCGGACGCGTCGAGGTGCTTCTGGTAGGCGGCGGCGTCGAGCAGCGCGCCCTCTTCCTCGCTCAGCCGGCTGGGGCGGATCGCGATCATCCAGCCCTTCCCCCAGGGATCCTCGTTCACGAGCTCGGGCTGTTTTTCGAGCTCGGCGTTGACGCGCGTCACGACGCCGCTCACGGGCGCGTACAGGTCGCTCAGCGTCTTCACGCTCTCGATCGTCCCGAAGGTCTTCTTGGCCTCGACCTTGTCACCGGGCTTCAAATCGACGCCCACGAGCGTCACGTCGCCGAGCTGGCTGACGGCGAAGGCGCTGATGCCGACGATGATCTCGTCGCCCTGCACCTGGGCCCACTCGTGATCCTTCGTGTACTTGCGATCCGTCTTGATCTCGCTCGCTCCGCTCATGGGGACTTCGACTCCTCGGGCTACTTCTTGCGCTTGTAAAAGGGGGTGGGGACGACCACGGCCTCGACGGCCTTGCCCCGGCAGTCGACCCGGAGCTCCGTACCTTCGGCGGCGAGCGCGACCGGCACGTAGCCGAGACCGATGTTCTTGCCGAGCGTCGGTGAGGGAGACCCGGACGTGCAGACGCCGACCGCAGTGCCCGCCTTGTCGAGCAGCGGGTAGCCGTGGCGAGCGATGCCTCGCCCGGTCATTTCGAAGCCGACCAGCCGCCGGCCGAGGCCCGCGGCCTTGACGCGCTCGAGCGCCGCTTTGCCGAGAAATCCCCCGGGCTTGTCGAGCTTCACGGTCCAGCCGAGACCGGCCTCGAGCGGATTCGTGGTCTCGTCGATGTCGTTGCCGTAGAGGGAGAGGCGCGCCTCGAGCCGCAGCGTGTCCCGCGCCCCGAGCCCGACCGGCACGACGCCGAGCTCGCGGCCGGCTTCGAGCAGCGCTCCGAACAACGCGGGCGCGGAACTCCACGCGCAGAAGAGTTCCACGCCGTCCTCGCCGGTGTAACCCGTGCGAGCGACGGTGGCGGTGACGCCGCCGACTTCGGCGCTCCGGAAGCGAAAGCTCCCGAGGTCACGCGCGACATCGAGGGTCGACCCGGCGCGCGCGAGCGTCTCGAGGGCACGCGGGCCCTGAAGCGCGATGAGCGCCGTCTCGTCGCTGAGATCCCGAAAGGTCACGCGGCCGGCCGCGGCTTTCGCGAAATGGTCCGCCATCTTCGCGCGGTTCGAGGCGTTGCAGACGATGAGCACGTGCTCCGGCCCGTACCGGTACACGATCAGGTCGTCGAGGATCGTCCCGCCTTCGTTGCACGCGCAGGTGTAGAGCGCCTGGCCGTCCGCGATACGGGCGGGATCGTTCGTGATGAGCGAGCTGACGAGCTCGAGCGCGCCCTTGCCCGTGAGCTCGAGCTCGCCCATGTGCGAAACGTCGAACAGGCCGGCCGCCTCGCGCACGGCGCGGTGCTCGGCGACGAGGCCCTCGTACTGGATGGGCATCTCCCAACCGGCGAAGGGCACGAGCCGCGCGCCGAGCCGAACGTGGCTCTCGTAAAGGGACGTATGGCGCATTCGAGAGCGTTCTTTTGCAGAGGCGCGAGCGGATTGCAACGGCTCGCAAGGAACCGCCCTCGCATGCTAGTTTTCCCATCCTGTGTCCAAAGGCCGCGTGCTGATCATCGAGGCCGACGAGTGGGAGGTCGCCCTGCTCCGTAAGTTCCTCGGGGACGCCGGCTTCGGGGTGGAGGTCGCGACCAGCGCGCGCCAGGGCTTCGACCGCATCCGCGAGCTTCAGCCGGACTGCATCCTCTGCAACGTGAACTTGCCGGACATCGACGGCTTCTGGGTCGCGCGCCGCGTCAGGACGGAGCCGTCCGCGGTTTCTACCACGCCATTTCTGTTCCTGACGGAAGCCGGCGACACTGAATCGCGGCTGCAAGGTCTGCACGTGGGGGCTGACCTGTACCTCACCAAGCCCCTCCGCAACGAAGAGGTCGTCGCTCAGGTCGGAGCGCTGATCGAGATGGCGAACCGCCTGCGCAAGCAGCGCGAGTCGTTCTCGTCCGACGGACCTTCCTCGACGCGCGGCAGCGCGTTTCAGGGCGACGTGGCGCAGGTGTCGCTTTCGACCGTGCTCACGTTGCTCGATCTCGAGCGCCGCTCGGGAAAGCTCAAGGTCAAGGCCGAGGACGGTCAGCGCGCCGAGCTCGATCTCGCCGAGGGTAAGCTCGTGGCGGTCCGTCTCGGGGGCGAGGAGGGCGACCCGACCGAGCAGCTTCGCGAGCTCTTGCGCTGGAAGACGGGCTCCTTCGCCTTCAAGCCGGACCCCGACGGTACTCCTCCGCGGGGGGACCGGCCGAGTCTGGGCGGCGTGCTGCTCGAAGCGATGCGGCGCGAGGACGAGGCGAAGGCCGGCGCGGGCCGGTAGGGGAAAGACACCCACGACCGGGTGACGTTCGCGACTTGGCGGACTACTCTCGTCACCCCTGCTGCGAAGAGTGTGGGCAGGCCTGTTCGTGGCAACCGCCTGGACGCTGCTGGCGTGCGGGGAGGACCACGGAGAACCCAGCGATCCCAAGGACGCAATCTGTGAGCCCTACTGCGAGAAGTATCGGGCCTGCGGACCCGAGGAGTTCTCGAGCACTTCGATATCGTTGGGCTGGCGGGCAGCGCGAACCCTGACCTCTCGCAACCGTCCTGGGGTATTCAATTCGACGACAAGCTGAACCCGCTCGGCCTGGACAAGTGGTCGTCGTCGGCCAGCGCGACGTGACGGCGCACGGCGCAGCAGAAGAGCGAAGAGCCACGGCAGCCATGCATTGACGACGCCTGCGCTCGGTCTGCTTGCCGTAGCCCGCGTAGCGCCGGTCCGTCAGCGCGGCAAAATCGCGCGGCTAATGGTCTGCCGGGGTTTGAGATTGGCTCGCCTCCGCGCGCAGCCCTAAGCTTCCAGGGTGAGTGCTCGCGGAGAATCGTTCGTCTTCCCCCCGTTTCGGCTCGACCCCGCGAACGAGCAGCTATGGCGCAGCGACCGTCTCGTCCCTCTGCGACCGAAACCGTTTGCTATTCTGCGCTACTTGCTGGAACGCCCCCAAAAGCTCGTTCCCAAGGAGGAGCTGCTTTCGCAGCTGTGGAAGGATTCCCACGTCACGGAGGCGGTACTAAAGACGTATTTGAGTGAGATCCGGCGCGCGCTTCGCGAGTCGGCGAAGGCTCCGCGTTTCATCGAAACCGCGCACGGGCGCGGATATCGCTTCATTGGCGCGGTGGAGCGTTCCGGCGGCGCCGCGCCTCAAGGCCCGCCCGCCGACGTCATGCCCGTCGATGGCGCCCATTTCGTAGGGCGGGACGGCGAGATCGCCCGCTTGCAGCGAGCTTTCGAGCAGACACTCGAGCATCGGCGTCAGGTGGTCTTCATTGCGGGGGAGGCCGGCATCGGCAAGACGCTGCTCGTCAAACGGTTCTTGGAACGGGTCTCGAAGCGTGATGACGTTTCCGTCGGCTGGGGCCAGTGCGTCGACCAGTACGGCAGCGGCGAGCCGTACCTGCCCGTCCTCGAGGCGTTACGCCGGCTGTCCCGAGGAGCCAAAGGTGATTTCGTCTCGCAGATCTTGCGGCGCGACGCGCCGAGTTGGCTCGCGCAAATGCCGGGCCTCTTGCCGGCGGCTAGCGCGGAACGCGTCGGGCCCGCCTTGCCGGAGCGCATGCTCCGCGAGATGGCGGAGGCGCTGGAGTCGCTGACGGAGCAACGCTCGCTCGTATTGTGGTTGGAGGATCTGCAATGGGCGGACCCATCCACGCTCGATCTCCTGTCTTACGTAGCCCAGCGCTCGGATCCGAGCCGGCTGCTCGTGCTCGTGACTTATCGTCCGCTGGAAGCACTCGACTCGCAACGACTCTCGCAGATCACACAACACCTCAAGTTGCGCAATCGCTGCGAGGAGCTGGCGCTGCCATACTTGAACGAGCACGCCATCGAGCACTACTTGGCCTTGCGTTTCGGGCAGCATGACTTGCCGGCGGGCGTCGCGTCCGAGCTACTTTCGCGCACGAACGGCAATGCGCTGTTCATCGTGACCGTCGTCGACTGGTGGCTCGAGAGCGGCGCCCTGACCGAAGCGAATGGTTCGTGGCGGTTGTCGTCGCCGCTGGCGCAGCTAGCGCGTGGCGTACCCGATACCTTGG
>DASXWF010000326.1:0-9864 GCA_036503835.1 Polyangiaceae bacterium
TCGACCGACGACGTCTGCATCGAGCTCGAGCTCAAGAAGGAGTCGGACGAGCAGCTCGTGCTCGCCTACCTCTACAAGAACACGCCGCTCCAGTCCGGCTTCGCCGTGAACATGACCTGCCTCGTCCCGACCGAGCAGGCCGAAGTCGGGCGCCCCGAGCGGCTCGATCTGTCCTCGGTGCTCTGGCACTTCCTGCATTTCCGGCTGGAGGTCGTGACGCGCCGGCTCTCCAACGAGCTCGAGGGCCTCGTCAAGCGCATGCACATCCTCGAGGGCTTCGCGAAGGTCTTCGACGCGCTCGACGCGATCCTGAAGATCATCCGCAAGTCCGAGGGCAAGGCGGACGCGGCCCGACAGATCATGCAGAAGTTCGATCTGGACGCCGAGCAGACGGACGCCATCCTCGAGCTTCGCCTGTATCGCCTGGCGCGGCTCGAGATCCTCGTCATCAAGAAGGAGCTCGACGAGAAGAAGAAGCGCGCCAAGGAGATCCGCGCGCTCCTGAACGAGGCCTCGTCGCGCGGACGCTGGGCCATCGTCCGGCGCGAGCTCGAAGAGGTCGCCGCGAGCTTCGGCAAGAACGGCAAGCGCCGCACCAGCATCGAGGCTGCCGACGAGGAGACCGAGTTCTCCGAGGAGGACCTGATCGTCGCCGAGGACGCTTACGTGCTCCTCACCGCCGACGGCTGGATCAAGCGCCAGAAAGAGATCAAAGACACCTCGACGACTCGCCTGCGCGAAGGCGACAGCGTGCTCGCCTGCGAAGTCGGCTCGACGCGCGCCAGCGTCGTGTTCTTCTCGAACTTCGGCACGGCGTACACGGCGCGCATCATCGACGTGCCGGCCACGACCGGCTACGGCGAGCCGATCCAGAAGCTCTTCAAGCTGAAGGACGGCGAGCGCATCCTCGGCATGCTCTCGCTCGACGCGCGCGTCGTCGGCAAGCTCGGTTCGGAGCCGGACAAGCGCGGCGACACCTTCGCGGTCGCCGCGACCAGCGACGGTTTCGCGCTGGCCTTCGGGCTCGAGCCCTTCTCCACACCGAGCACGCGCGCCGGCCGCCGCTACGCCAAGCCCGGCGAGAACGTGCAGGTCGTCGGCGTCGAGGCCGCCCGCGGCAGCAAGGAAGCGTTGATCGCCGTCACGCGCGGGCGTCGCGCGCTGATTTGCGACGTCGGCGAGGTGAGCTTTCTGGGCGGCCCCGGCAAGGGCGTCACGCTCGTGAAGCTCGAGGACGACGACGCGCTGCTCGGGATCAAGGTCGCCCGGAGCGCGAAGGACTCGCTCAGCGTCGAAACGTCGCTCGGCGGCACGCAGAAGGTCTCGACCGGCAGCTACGAAAAAACCGGGCGCGGCGGGCGCGGGCGCGAAATCATCAAGCGCGGTACCCTCGTCCGCGTGATCGCCGAAACGCCGCCCGCGCCGGCGCCGCTCGAAGGGAGTAATTGATGGCCGCGGGCAAATACACCGCCGAGAGCATCACCGTGCTCGAGGGCCTCGAGCCGGTGCGGCAGCGCCCGGGCATGTACATCGGCGGCGTCGGCAGCGCCGGCCTCCACCACCTGGTGTGGGAGCTCGTCGACAACGCGGTGGACGAGGCCATGAACGGCCACGCCAGCGAAATCTTCGTGACGCTGCACAAGGACGGGCAATCCGTCACGGTCGGCGACGACGGCCGCGGCATCCCGGTCGACCTGCACCAGAAGCACAAGAAATCGGCGCTCGAGCTGATCTTCTCGACGCTGCACGCCGGCGGAAAGTTCGGCAACGAGAACTACAAGACCTCGGGCGGCCTGCACGGCGTGGGCGCCTCGGTGGTGAACGCCCTTTCTTCCGAGCTCGTGGCCACGGTGAAGCGCGACGGCGCCGAATGGCGCATGGAGTTTCGCGGCGGCGAGGTGCACGGCAAGCTCAAGAAGGTCGGCAACGCGCGCGGCAGCGGCACCACCGTGCACTTCCGCCCCGACCCGACCATCTTCCCGCGCACCGATTTCAATCCCGACACGATCCGCGAGCGCCTCGAGATCGCGAGCTACCTGCACCGCGGACTGAAGGTTCATTTCCACGACGAAACGCGCGGGGAGAAGCACACCTTCTCGCACGCAGAAGGCCTCGTCGAGTACCTCAGGCGCCTGATCAAGGAAGCGTCCGCGCGCCCCGTGCACGAGGCGCCGTTCTCCCTCGCGAAGGACGAGGACACGCGCCTCGAGCTCGCGCTCTCCTGGACCGAAGCCACGGAAGAGAAGCTCAAGAGCTACGTGAACGGCATCCCGACCGGGTCGGGCGGCACGCACGAGAACGGACTCCGCTCGGGCCTCGTGAAGGCGGTCCGGAACTACGTCGAGACGCACGCGCTCGCGCCGCGCGGCGTGAACATCTCGGCGGAGGACATCCGCGAAGGCCTGGCCGGCGTGCTCAGCGTGTTCGTGCGCGAGCCGCAGTTCCAGGGCCAGACCAAGGATCGCTTGAACAACCCGGAGCTGCAGTCCGTGGTCGACGGCTGGGTGCGCCCGGCCCTCGAGCAGTGGCTGAACTCGAACCGCAGCGTCGCCGAGCAGATCGTCGCTCGCATCGTGCTCGCGGCGCGCGCGCGCGAGGCCTCTCGCGCGGCTTCGGCGCAGGTCACTCGACGCAGCGCCACGAACGGCCGGCTCACGCTGCCGGGGAAGCTCAGCGACTGCCTTTCGAGCTCACGCGAGAGCAGCGAGCTCTTCATCGTCGAAGGCGACTCCGCCGGCGGCTCGGCCAAGCAGGGCCGAGACCGGAACTTTCAGGCGATTCTGCCGCTCCGCGGCAAGGTGCTGAACACCGAGGGCCTCAGCACCGGCAAGGTGCTCGAGAACAAGGAGCTCGCCGATCTCGTGACGGCCCTCGGCTGCGGCGTCGGCGCGGGGTTCGACATCGCGCGCCTTCGCTATCACCGGGTCGTGCTGCTCGCCGACGCGGACTCCGACGGGCACCACATCACGACGCTGCTCCTCACCTTCATCTACCGGCACCTCGCGGAGCTCATCAAGAACGGCAACGTCTTCGTCGCCGTGCCGCCGCTCTACCGCATCGACATCGGCCAGGCGACGTACTGGGCGATCGACGACGCCGATCGCGATCGCATCCTGAAAGAGCACCAGAAGGGCAACGCGAAGCCCGAAATCACGCGCTTCAAGGGTCTCGGCGAGATGATGCCGAAGGTGCTCTGGGACACGACCCTGAACCCGAAGACACGGCGCCTCTTGCGCGTCGCGATCGCCGACGCGCTCGAGACCGATCGCATCGTGGGCGAGCTCATGGGCAAGGACCCCGGTGCCCGCTTCCGCTTCATCATGGACCGCGCGGAAGAGGCTCAGGACCTCGACGTCTGATGCTCGGTCGCTCTCGGTCCGCGGTTCGGCCCGAGGGTCCAGCTGATTTCTTCGAGTAAATCGCGCTTCCGGGGTTGAGAATACGGCCGCTATGGGCTATCGCCGGGGGCCCGCGTGCGCCCCTTCGCTTGCCTTCTCTTCGCCGCGCTCGTTTTGTCGAGCGGTAAGGGCCACGCTCAGGGCGCGAACCCTCCCGCGAAGCCGCCGGCGGCCGCCGCCGCGCCCTCCGCCAGCGCGGCGCCCGCTCCCGGCACGCCTCCGCCTGCCGCCGCTCCACCCGCCGGCGGCGCGGCGCCCGCTCCCGGCGCCGCCCCGACGGCCCCGGAGCCGGTCGAGCTCGAGGACGAAGCCGCTCCGGCGGGTCCCGTCATTCCGCCGAGCGAGGCGGAGCTCGCCGAGGGCTTGCCCATCCGGGCGATCGAGGTCGCCGGCAACCGCCGCGTCACCGCCGACGACGTGCGCACCTACCTGAAGGAGCGCGTCGGCCACGCGTTCTCGGCCGAGACGCTCACCGACGACGTGCGCGAGCTCTACGGCTCGGGCTTCTTCGACGACATCGAGGTCGATCTCGAGCGGCGCGACGACGGCGTACGGCTGCGCTTCCTCGTGCGAGAGCGCCCGAGCATCGCGAAGCTGAGCTTCGAGGGCAACCACGAGATCGACGAGGAGGACCTCAAGGAAGGCATCGAGATCAAGGAAGCGACCGTGATCAGCCAGCCCGCGATCCGGCGCACCATCCAGAAGATCCGCGACCTCTACGCGGAAAAAGGCTTCTTCCTGGCCGAGGTCGAGAGCAGCGTCCTGCCGGCGCGCGACGGCGAAGTCGAGCTCAAGTTCAAGATCACGGAGCACGACCAGGTGAGCGTGCGCAGGGTCACCTTCATCGGCAACGAACACATCTCGACCGAGGAGCTCCGCTCGGTGATGTTCACGGGCAACGCCGGCTTCTTCGCGTTCGGCTCGGGCGGACCGTTCCGCCAGGACGCCTTCGAGCGAGACGTCGCGGTGATCAGCGCCCTCTACTACGACCGCGGCTTTCTCACCGTCTCGATCGGCACGCCCCGCATCATGCTGACGCCGGACCGCAGCGGCATCGAGGTCTCGATCAGCATCGACGAGGGCCCCCGCTACCGCATCCGGCAGCTGCGCGTGTACGAGCGCGGCGTCGACGGGCGCGAGGTCGAACCCATCGACGGCCGCCGCAACCTGCGCATGATGCTCAGGGCCAAGTCGGGAGACTGGTTCAACCGCGCCGCGCTGCTCGAGGATCTGCAGGCGGTGCGCACGCTCTACCGCGACCACGGCTTCGCCAACGTCGACGCCACGCCGCAGACCAACCTCGACCCCGAGCGCCACGAAGTCGACGTGATCGTGCCCGTCGAGCGCGGGCCGCTCGTGCGCTTCGAGCGCATCGAGGTGCGCGGCAACACCAAGACGCGCGACAAGGTGATCCGGCGCGAGCTCGAGGTGAACGAGGGCGAGCCCTTCCACGAGACCCGGCTCGACAAGTCACGGCGGCGCGTGACGGCGCTCGGCTACTTCGAGCGGGTGGACGTCTCGACCGAGCAGGGCTCGGCGCCCGACAAGATGAACGTCTACATCGAGGTCAGCGAGCGGGCGACCGGGACGTTCCAGGTCGGCGCCGGCTTCTCCAGCATCGAGAGCTTCATCGCCACGGCGCAGATCCAGCAGGCGAACCTGTTCGGCAACGGCCAGTCGCTCTCGCTCCAGGCGCAGATCAGCGGCCTGCGCAGGCTCGTCGACGTCAAGTTCTTCGAACCGTACTTCCTCGACTCGAGCTTCAGCACGAGCGTGGACGTGTACCAGCAGCTCCGCGCCTACCAGGATTTCACCCAGGAAAGCACGGGCGGCTCGCTCACGATCGGCTACCCGCTGATCGAGCCCGAGCTCAGCGCCTCGCTCACGTACACGGGCGAGCTCGACAAGGTCTCGACGCAGGCGCCGACGACGCTCTTCGGCACCTCGAGCAAGGTGAGCGTGTTCCGCAGCCTGCCGCTCGCCAACCTGTTCAACGACGGCATCACCTCCAGCATCCGTCCGGGCATCACCTTCGACACGCGCGACAACCGGCTGTTCCCGACCTCGGGCATCTACCTCACGGCGTCGAGCGAGCTTGCGATCGCCGCGTTCGGTTCGGAGAACGAATTTCTCCGCCACCGCGTGCTGGCGCGCTTCTACTACCCGCTCGGCGCGGGCTTCGTCGCCAAGCTGAACACCGAGTTCGGACACGTGACGAGCCCGTCGCAGGAGGGCGTGCCGATCTTCGCGCGCTTCTTCCTGGGCGGCATCTTCGACGTGCGCGGCTTCCCCTACCGTTCGATCGGTCCGCGCGTCGGCCTCACGAACTCGACCGATCCGAACAGCGTGCCGATCGACAACGGCGCCAACATCGGCGGTAACATGCAGGCGTTCTCGAACCTCGAGGTCGAGGCGCCGATCGTCGAGTCCGTGGGTCTGCGCGGGGTCGTGTTCCTCGACGCCGGCAACGCCTGGAACCTCGAGAGCAACTACTGTGCGGCGAGCCGCGCCATCCCGTACGAGGCCGTGAGTCCCTGTTTCAAGGGCCTCGAGAGCCTGGCGACGCTGCGGGCATCCTGGGGCTTCGGCTTCCGCTGGTTCTCCCCCCTCGGCCCGCTGCGCTTCGAGTGGGGTTTCCCCTTCAAGCCGCTCCCCTACGAAGAGCCGAGCGTCTTCGAGTTCACCATTGGCAATTTCTTCTGAGCTTTCAGCGAGGAAGGAGCGTTCGCGCGAGCCCGAACGTCTCCTCCCGGATTTGCCCCGCCTCCTGCGACTCGCGCGGCGCCCCGGGGCAGCCGGCGCCGGCCTCGCCGGTTTTTCGCCGGGAAGTCGCCGCTCACGCCGATCGTGATCTTTTCTTCCAAGACGCTACACTCGTCTCGTTGGTGGAGTGCTGCCACTCTGATGGAGCGGTGCTAGGCCCTGGCCGAGCCGCAGGGAAAGACTGCGTCCGAGGATATAGAAGTGTCTGATCCGGCCGACCGTGACGATGCCCCGACGACGCCGCCGCCGGCGCTCCGGCCCGAGTACGTCGCGACGCCCATCAGCGGTCTCAGGGTCGAGCCGGACCCCTCCCCCGCCCCGAACGACACTCAGCTTTCGGTGACGGAGCCTTCCGGCCGCAATCCCGACACGCTGATGTCCCTGCCGAAGCCGGCGCTGCACGGCGAGCTCCCCTTCGAAACACGGCTCCGCCAGCTCGAAGATCGCATGGAGGCGTTCGAGACTCGGCTCTCCGCCGCCGAGCGCCAGCGCGAGCCGCTCGTCGGTGGACGCGCCACCCCGTGGTGGTTTTGGCTCCTGTTTCTGCTCGGCTTGGCAGTGACCTGGCGAGCCCTCGAAGCACTCCGCTAAATAATCGAAATAATTAGGAAATTCACCCGACTTTTGTGCAGCGCGCATGGGTTGAGGCAAGGGTGGGCCTGCGGTACGCCGTAGGGCCCGAGAGGCCTTCCCGAAGCGCTTCCGGAAAGCGACCGCATGGAGAACGAGCAGCCCCCCCCGCCACCCCAGCACCCGCAAGAGCAGCCCGTCAGCATCCAGGACGAGATGCGCACCTCGTACCTCGATTACGCGATGAGCGTGATCGTGGGGCGAGCCATCCCGGACGTCCGCGACGGACTGAAGCCGGTGCACCGCCGCATCCTCTACGCGATGCGCGGCCTGAACCTGACACCGGGCGGCTCGTATCGAAAGTGCGCGCTCGTCGTTGGTGAGGTGCTCGGCAGCTTCCACCCGCACGGCGACGCGAGCGTGTACGACGCGCTCGTCCGCATGGCGCAGCCGTTCAGCATGCGGCACATGGTGGTCGACGGGCAGGGCAACTTCGGCTCCGTCGACGGCGATCCACCCGCCGCGTACCGCTACACCGAGTGCCGCCTGGCGCGCATCGCCGTCGAACTGCTCGCGGACATCGAGCGCGGCACCGTCGACTTCCAGCCGAACTTCGACGGTACGCGCGACGAGCCGACCGTACTGCCGGCGCGCTTTCCGAACCTGCTCGTGAACGGTTCGGGGGGCATCGCCGTCGGCATGGCGACCAACATCCCGCCCCACAACCTGGTCGAGGTCATCGATGCCACGATCCTGCTCGTTCGGAATCCCGAGGCCACGATCGAAGAGCTGATGAAGCACGTGCAGGGTCCCGACTTCCCGACGGCGGGGCAGATCTACGGGCGGGCCGGCATTTACCAGGCGTACACGACCGGCCGCGGCACGATCGTGATGCGCTCGCGCACCGAGGTCGAGAAGGTCGTCGGCAGCGCCGATCGCGAACAGATCGTCGTCACGGAGCTCCCGTATCAGGTCAACAAGGCGCGCCTGCACGCGAAGATCGGCGAGCTCATGCGCGACAAGCGCATCGAGGGCATCAAGGAAGCCCGCGACGAGAGCGACCGCGACGGCATGCGGCTCGTGATCGAGCTCAAGAAGGACGTGTTCCCCCAGGTCGTCCTGAATCAGCTGTTCCGACTGACGGACATGCAGTGCTCGTTCGGCATCATCAATCTCTCGATCGTCGACGGCCGCCCGGCGGTGCTCGACCTGAAGCAGACGTTGCAATGCTTCGTCGGCCACCGGCGCGAGGTCGTGAGCCGCCGTACGCGCTTCGAGCTCACGGAAGCCGAGGGCAAGCGCGAGGTCGTCGAGGGCCTCGGCATGGCGGTCACCGAGGTGGATCTGGTCGTGAAGACGATCCGCGAGTCACGCGACCCCGACGAGGCCAAGGAGCGCTTGATGCTGCTGCCCTTGCGGGGGCTCGAGGAGTTCGTGCGCCGCGCGGGGCGGCCGGAGGCCGAAATCCAGGCCGCCGCGAAGCAGCCCGACTACCGGCTGAGCGAGCGGCAGGCGAAGGTGATCCTCGAGATGCGCCTCTCGCGGCTGACCGGCCTCGAGCGCGAGAAGCTCGCGGCCGAGTACGCGGAGCTCTGCGACGAGATCAAGCGCCTGCAGGCGATCCTGGCCGACGAGCAGCTCCTGCTCGACGTGATCGTGAAGGAGCTCGAAGAGGTCAAGGAGAAGCACGCCGAGAAGCGGCGCACCGAGATCGTGGAGGACGAGGCCGAGATCCAGGTGGAGGACCTGATCCAGGAAGAGGACATGGTCGTCACGATCTCGCACGAGGGTTACATCAAGCGCACGCCCGTCTCGACCTACAAGGCGCAGAAGCGCGGCGGCAAGGGCAACCGCGGCATGGAGGCGCGCGACGACGACTTCGTGAACCAGCTCTTCATCGCGTCGACTCACAGCTTCGTGTTTTTCTTTTCGAACCGCGGCAAGGTCTACGTGAAGAAGGTGTACGAGATCCCACAAGCCGCCCGTAACGCCAAGGGCCGGGCCATCGTCAATTTCATCGAATTCGACGAGGGCGAGAAGATCGCGGCGATCACGCCGGTGAGCGGCTTCGATCCGGGCCTGTTCGTCACGACGCTCACGCGCGGCGGCCAGATCAAGAAGACCGAGGTCACCGAGTACCAGAACTACCGCGACAAGGGCATCATCGGCGTGAAGATCGCCGACGACGACACGCTGCTCACGGCCACCGTGACCGACGGCAATCAGGAGTTCTTGATCGCGACCAAGCAGGGGCAGTCGATCCGCTTTCACGAGCAGCAGGTGCGCCCGATGGGCAGGCCTGCCGGCGGCGTGAAGGCCATCGAGCTCGAGGGCCCCGACGAAGTCGTCGGGCTCGCGCGCACGGAGCCGGAGCGCACTTGGGTGCTCGCGGTTTGCGAGCGCGGCTACGGCAAGCGCACGTCGCTCGAGGAGTTCCGCACCCAGAACCGCGGCGGCAAAGGCATCATCCTGATCGACGCGAGCGATCGTAACGGCCCCGTCGTCGGCATCGCGCTCGTGAAGCCCGAGGACGAGATCATGCTGATCACCGACCGCGGCCAGACCATCCGCACCGCCGTCGACGGCGTGCGCGAGACGGGCCGCAACGCTCAGGGCGTGAAGCTGATGAGCGTCGGCGAGGAGGAGCGCGTGGTCGCCTTCGAGTCGATCGGCGAGAGCCGCGTCGGCGGTGTGCTGGACGGCAGCATCCCGCCCGGCCCGCCCGACGAGGGCGGCGAGGACGAAGACGGCGAGGACGGGAACGTCGACCTTGCAGCGGAGGGGCCCGCGGGTGAAGCGGGCGGCGATGGCGAGCCGGAAAGCTGAGCGCCGGCCGAAGCCCGCGGCCGCGAAGCCTGCGCCCGCCAAGGCGCCCAAAGCGCGGCCCTCGCGCAAGGCCAAGGCCGCGCCGGTCCGTACCACCGGAGCGAGGGCGACGCCGCGCCGCGCCGCCAGAGCCCGCTCCAATCCGACCCAGGCGCTCGAGATCTTCGAAGCGTTGCGGAAGCGTCACGCCGACGCGCACTGCGAGCTCGTGCACGGCTCGGCCTTCGAGCTCATCGTGGCCACGGTGCTGTCGGCACAAAGCACCGACGTGACCGTGAATCAGGTGACGCCCGAGCTCTTCCGGCGT
>DASXWF010000327.1:0-1633 GCA_036503835.1 Polyangiaceae bacterium
GCTGCGCGACCTCGAGCTCGCCTTTCAAGAGCGCGCTCAGTTGATCCAAAAGATCGAGCTTTCTCACGTCCGCCTTCGCGCGGCGAAACGATAGCACCACTCGGGAGCGTCACGCGGCGTGAGCCCGAATCACGGCACTCGAGCAACATTGGAACCGTGGATCGGCCCGCGCCGGCGTCAAGCTCGAGCTCTCGAGGCGTCACCTTCAGTGCCAGGGCAAGGCGGCGCGCGTTTTCCAATAGCGCTCCGGCGTCTCGACGAGTGACCCCAGGCGCGCCGCGGCTTCGCGGCCGTCGACCGCGCGCGCGCTCACGTTCTCGCGAAGCTGCGCCGGCGTCGCGGCGCCGGACAACACGACATCCGCGAAGGGCTGAGCGAGCGCGACGCCGAGCGCGACGGCGTCCACGGTGGTTCCCTGCCGAGCGGCTTCGCTCTTCAAGCCTTCCGGCGCTCGCTCACCTGCCAGGCGGCCGTTCGCGAGCGCTTCCTTGACGAGAACACGCAGCCCCGCTTGCTTGGCCCTGTGGAGCGCCGGCTCCACGGAGCGTTCGAGCAGGTTCCAGGTCGCCTGGACCGCCTGAAAGAGCGGACGGCCTCCGATTTCGATTTCGAGCGCGCGTTCCAGCGTCGCGCTCTGGCGCGCGCCGGAAAGGCTCAGCCCCACCGCGAGGCCCTGGTCGCGAAGCGCCGCCAGATGCTCGAGCACCGTCCGATCCTCGAGAACGCCGCTCTCGATCGTCGCGGAGTGCACCTGATAGAGCGACAGGTGCGGCCCGAGCAGCGCGCGCGTCTCCTCGCTCTGGCGCGTCAGCGCCGCGTCCGAATGATCCTTGATCTCGTGCTGTTCGGCGCGAACGCTCCACTCCGCGACGTAGCGGTAACCCCACTTCGAGGACACGGTGAGGGCGCCCGGCGCGACGGCGCGCTCGTTCAGCCAGTGAGCGAGAAACTCCTCGGCTCGCCCGTACGACCGCGCCGCGTCGAACCAGCGAATGCCCGCGGCCCAGGCCGCATCGAGCACCGCGTGGCAGCGCCGTTCCATCGCTTGGACCTCGTAGACGCCCTCCAGATCGGCGGCGTGCCCGAGCGTGATGTACCCCGGCCGCCCGAGCGCGGCCAGGCCGAGCGCGAGCTCTCCGTGCCTTCGTTCCATGCGGGAACGCTTAGCACTCCCGGCCCCGGCCGCGCCTTCCCGTCGCCGAGGCGCTCAGCGGTCGCTTTCCATGGCTTCGATGATGGCGCTCGTCTCGTTGCCTTCGACCGTCCCGTCGCCTTTCGTCCACAGGTAGTCGAAGATGTCGCCGGCGCGCACGTCGACGCGAGCCCCCGCCTTCAGCGTGGGAACGTCGACCGGGTCGTTGTCCAGAATGCCGTGGATCACGTCCTCCTTCCACGTCACGACCTCGACCCACATCCACTCCCGGCTGCCGCCGGGCGTTGCAAAGGGCGCCTTGACGAGGAGCATCTCGCGCGGCGGCGGGCCCTTGACGAACCGCTCCCGCAAGGCGAACGCCTTTTTCTTCGCGCGCTCGCTCGCGGCGAGCAATCGCTGATCGTGTTCGATGCGAGCGATCGCGTCGTTCGACCCGAACAGCGTCGAGAGCGCCGCCACCTGCCGCTGCTGCCGCTCCCG
>DASXWF010000328.1:0-3900 GCA_036503835.1 Polyangiaceae bacterium
GCCGCCTTCACCGGGCGGCGCGGGCTCGCCCGCCGAGCCATCGTGGCCCGGAGCCCCTGCCGCGTCGTCCGCAGCTCTTTCCACCGAACGCCCACAGCTCGCGGGCAGGAGCACGAGCAGCGAGCCCGCCAGGAATGCGAACCGTGAAGTCATCGACGTGCGCCCTCCATCACCGGCGGCGAGCATCCACGAATTCGGCGCATTTCACAAGTCCGCCCGTCGTCGGCCGGGGGCGTCGCGGATTGTTCGACATGGCGAACAGTGCGTCGGGCACGCGCCGGCTAATCGAACCTGCTCGTGGCCTGTAGGTTCAGGGTAACTCGACGCTCGCACGGAGCGCGCGTCCTTCAGGGAGTTCCTTTGCCATGACCATCTCACACACCGATTCCACGCTCGTCACCGGCAAGGAGACCGCCGGCGCCGTGGTGGCCCCGCTGCTCGACAAGATCCTCGCCACCGAACCGGGCAGAGCGCCGCTCGTCGCGCGGCTCGCGCTCGGCGCGATCCTGTTTCCACACGGAGCGCAGCACGCTCTCGGCTGGTTCGACGGCTACGGGTTCTCGGGCACGCTCGCGTGGATGACGGGCAGCCTCGGCTTTCCGGCGCCGCTCGCGGCGCTCGGCATCGTCACCGAGCTCCTCGCCCCGCTCGCGCTGATCGCCGGGGCCGGCGGACGCCTGGCCGCGGCGCTGCTCTTCTTCCACATGGGGTTCGCCGCCAGCATTCATTTCAAGCACGGTTTCTTCATGAACTGGTTCGGAAGCCTGGCCACGGGCGAAGAAGGCTTCGAGTATCACCTGCTCGCCATGGCGCTCGCTGTCGTGGTGGCGATTCTCGGCAGCGGCTCCTTCTCGATCGACAGGAAGCTCGCCCGGGCTCGCGTCACCAGCGGCGCGTCTTGAAATGCGCCGCCAGCGTGTCCACGAACGCGCGAACCTTGCCGGGAACGCGCCGGCCCTCGGGATACACCGCGTAGATCCCGAGCGCCGGCGCGTAGAGCGAGTCGAGCACCGCGACGAGCCTGCCCGCGGCCAGATCGGCGGCCACCATGAACCTCGGCAGCACTGCGAGACCCAATCCCGCCACCGCCGCCCGCCGCAGCAGCGCGCCGCTCGCGGCCATGAAGCGCGGCTCGACCGGCACCGAGAACGGCTCCTTGCTCGCCGGCGATCGAAAGCGCCACTCCTGCGACAGCTTGAGCAGCGAGTACCCGAGGCACTCGTGATGCACGAGCTCCTCGGCCGAAGCCGGCGTGCCGCGGCGTTCGAGGTACGCGGGCGCCGCGCAGAGCACGGGCTTGTCGCCGGCGATGCGTCGCGCGACGAGCCCCGGTGCCGTGAGGCGCTCGGCGATTCGGACGGCCACGTCCACACCCTCCTCCACGAGATCGACCATGCGATCGCTCATGCCGAGCTCGACGCGCACGTCGGGGAAGCGCTCGAGAAACGCGCCGATCGGCTCGATCAGGTATTCCTCCGAGAAGACGATCGGCGCGTTCACGCGCAACACGCCGCGCGGGGTGTCCCCCGTACCCGCGAACTCGACCAGGGCGGCGTCCGCCGCGGTCGCGACGCGGGCGCAGCGCTCGTAGAGAGCTAGGCCGTCCGGTGTCAGGGCGAGCTTGCGGGTGGTGCGGTGTAGCAACTTGAGCCCGAGCTCGTGCTCGAGCAAGGTCACGCGCTCGCTCACGACCGACTTCGAAACCCCGAGCTTGGCCGCGGCGCCCGTGAACGATCGCGCTTCCACGACCTTCGCGAACGCGATCATCGCGAGCAGCAAGTCCGACGAGGACTGGGCCATCGCGCCGCGTCATAGACCTTTTCGCGATCGGCGCCTACTCGCGGGACAACAACGCCACGCCGGAGCAGATTGACTCGGTCCGACACCGGCCCGCGGCCTCGTCTCGCGGCGAAAAAAGCGGCCCGCGTGAGCTGGCCTCGATTCTGCTTACCGTTCCGCTGCGCAGCGTGAGCGAACACTTTCTGAAGCACAAGGTCGTCGTCGTCACCGGCGCATCGAGCGGCGTCGGGCGCGCGATCTCCCGCGCCGCCGCTCGGCAGGGCGCGCGCGTGGCGCTCCTGGCACGAGGAATCGACGGGCTGAATGCGACGGCCGCCGAAGTGCAGGCGCTCGGGGGGGAAAGCCTCGTCTGTCGGCTCGACCTCGGACAGGCGAGCGAGGTCGACGCCGCGGCGGAGCGGATCGTCGCACACTGGGGCGGCATCGACGTGTGGGTGAACAACGCGATGGTGTCGGTGTTCGCGCCGATCGAAAAGACGCAGCCGAGCGAGTACCGCCGCGTGCTGGAGGTGAACTTCCTCGGGACCGTGCACGGCACGCTCGCCGCCTTGCGCTTCATGCGCCCGGCGGGCTCCGGCGTGATCGTTCAAATCGGGTCGGCGCTCGCGTATCGCTCGATTCCGCTGCAGGGCGCGTACTGCGCGTCCAAGGCGGCGATTCGCGGCTTCACCGATTCCCTGCGCTCCGAGCTCGTGCACGAGGAGAGCCCGATCCGGGTCACCACGCTCGAGCTTCCGGCCGTGAACACGCCGCAGTTCGAAATGGTTCGGAACCGCCTCGGCAAGCACGCCCGACCGGTCGGCGTGATCTACCAGCCGGAAGTGGCGGCGCGCGCGTTCCTCTACGCGGTCGAGCATCCGCCGCGCGAGCTCTGGATCGGCTGGAGCACGATCAAGGCGATCCTCGGTCAGCTCTTCCTGCCGGGATTGCTCGACCGGTACCTGGCGCGCGCTGCCTGGGATGAGCAGACGACCGACGCGCTGCCCCCGCCGCACCGGGACAACCTCGACGCGCCGTTGCCGGGCGATCGGGGTGCGCACGGTCCCTTCGACGCCGAAGCGAAGACCTCGAGCGCCGAGCTCTGGTTGCGCACGCACGCGCGCGCGCTGCTGTTCGGGGCCGCCGCGCTGGTCATGGCGGGTTTCGCAGTCCGGCGCTCGCTCGCCGAGACCTAGGGAGTCACTCGGGTGGCCGCGCCAGCTCCGCGCATCGACGATTACGCTCTCATCGGCGACAGCCGCTCGGCGGCGCTCGTCTCGCGCGCCGGCTCGCTGGATTGGTTGTGTTGGCCGCGCTTCGACAGCCCCGCGATTTTTGCGCGGATCCTGGACCGCGACGCCGGCCATTTCAGCCTCGCTCCTCGGGGAGCCATTTCTTCCAAGCGTTCCTACGCCGCGGACTCGAACGTGCTCGTGACGGAATTCGAGAGTCGCGAAGGTGTGGTGCGGCTGTTCGACTTCATGAGCGTCTTCTCCGAACGCGAAAAACGTGACGTGCTCGTGCCGGAGCACGAGATCTTGCGCATCGTGGAGGGCGTCTCCGGCAGCGTCGAGATCGAAGCACGTTTCGCCCCACGGCCGGACTACGCGCGGCGGGCGGCCAGACTCCGCAGCCTGGGGCCGCTCGGCGTGCGCCTGGAGTCCGGAGCCGAGCTCTATACGTTCCGCTCCAGCGTGCCGCTCGAGATCGAGGGCTCCGCGTCGGCCGCCGCGCGCTTTCGGATCGATTCGGGTGAACGTCGCTACTTTTCTCTGGCGTACGACGCGCACGGGCCCGCGGTCTTGCCCCCGCTCGGCGACGGTTCCGATCGTGCTCTCGAACGCACGCTCGCGTTCTGGCGCGCGTTCGCAGGCCGCTCGACCTACCAGGGTCCGTACCGCGAGGCTGTCGTACGCAGCCTGCTGGCGGTGAAGCTGCTTTCGTTCGCGCCGTCGGGGGCCGTCGTCGCGGCGCCGACGACCTCGCTGCCGGAACGCGTCGGCGGCGATCTCAACTGGGACTACCGGTTCTGCTGGCTGCGGGACGCGGCGTTCACGGTCCGCGCGCTGCTCGCGCTCGGCCATGGAGACGAGGCCGCCGCTTTCGGCAGCTGGCTGCTCC
>DASXWF010000329.1:0-4080 GCA_036503835.1 Polyangiaceae bacterium
CCCGAGCAAGGCGAGCGCCGCGGCGAACACCCAGCGCGGTAGAACCGTGCCGAAGACTGAGGAAGTCGGTTTGAGTGCCGTGCGACATTCTCGTTCGGAGAGACGGCCGGCCCCCGGCCTCGCCGGTTTTGTTTCGTGGCCCGTGGCGGCTCGCGCCGATCGTGATCGGCTCGTGCCAAAGACTGAGGAAGTCGTCGTAGCGCGCATCAGAATTCTCCTCGAATGCCGAGGCTCGGGACGATCGGCAGGTTCTGCGAAGTCGTGCCCCGCTGCGAGAAATCGAAGCTGTAGGCGGGCGCGTCCTCGGAGATGTTGTTGTAGGCGTTGATCAGGTCGAGATAGATACCGAGCGTCCACGACGAAAAGACCCAGCGCTTGTCCACGCGCACGTCGAGCTGGTGGAAGGTGGAGAGTCGCTCGCTGTTCTGCTTGCCGCTCACGCAGATGTAGGTCGTGGAGCTGCTGTTGAGGAGGCCCCCGTTGCAAGGCGTGTACAGGTTGCCGCTCGAGAGCCGAAAGCGCGCCCCGAGCTCCCAGCCCTTGCCGAGGTTGTAGCTGCCGAGCACCGTGAGATTGTGCGGCTGATCCGCGTAAAAGAGCTGCGACGGTTGGCCGGGGGACCAGGTGCGTTCCGAACGCGAGAGCGTGTACGAGATCCAGCCGAAGAAATCGTCGTCGGCCACGTAGCGCAGCATGGCCTCGAGGCCGTACACCCGCCCGGTCGCCGAGTTGTCGTAACGCAGCACGCCGTTCGGTCCCAGGCGTCGCGTCACGAGGTCATCCATCACGTTGTAAAACCCCTCGACCGAGGCCTCGAGGTGCCTGCCGATCTGCTGCTCGACCCCGAGCGAATTCTGCCAGTTGCGTTCCGAGCGCAGGGTCGTGGCGTCGTCGCTCAGGGTGATCTCGAAAAGACCCGGTGCCTGGTGGAAAATGCCGGATCCGCCCTTCAGCGTCGTACGCGGCGAGGTCACGAGATCGTAGCGTGCGGTCAGGCGCGGGCTCACGTCGTAGTGCCGCGTCATGTGCGTGTAATCGAGGCGCACCCACGAGACGACCTCGAGGCGCTTGGCGCGCGTCGTCAGCTCCCCGTACACGGCCGGCAAGAAGAAGAGCTCCGACTGATCGAACTCGCGCGCGGGGCTCGCGAAGGCCGGGCCGGGCGGAGGGCCGCCGGTCACGCCTTGTTCGGGAACCTGTCCGTCGATCCGATAGGGGCCGACCTGCAAATCGAGACCGGCGCGCAGCATCAGATTCGGCAGCAGGCGCTGGCTGAGCTCCGCGCGTCCGAGCACGCCGTGCGCGACCGTATCGATGTCGATCACGCTCTCCTGGAAGCGCTGGTGCGAGCGCGCGAAGCTCACGGAAATTTCGGCGCTCGTCGTGTTCGAGAGCTCCGTCTGGTAGACCGTCGCGACGCCGACGATCGCGTTCAGCGCGTCGGTCGAGCCGCCGAAGGCCGACGACTCGGAGAACGCGCGAAACCGATCCTCGAAACCGATCAGACCGATGCGCAGGTAGCTGCTCTGGGTCGGTCGCGTGTCGAGCACGAACTGGTAGTCGTAGTAGACGGGAGCCGCCGTGATCTCCGTGTCCTCGCCCTCGAGCAGCGGGGTGAGCCACAGATCCACGTGGCTCCTCCGGAAACCGCCGATGAAGTTCCAGCCTTTCAGGCCGGGGACGGGCCCCTCCAGCATCAGGCGCGCGTCGATCAGGTCGACCCCGAAGAGGCCGTGGTAACGCCCGTCATCGCGCGTTTCGCGAAAGTGCGCGTCGACGACGCCGGCGAGGCCGCGGCCGTACTTCACGCCGAAGTTGCCCGGATAGAAGTTGATCTCGTCGATGAGCTCGCTCGGGACGACGCTCGAGAGCCCGCCGAAATGGTAAACGCTCGGAAGCCACAGCCCGTCGATGAAGACGGGCGTCGACTGGTCGGCGTTGCCGCGCACGACCAGCTCGCCCGAGAGCGCGGGCGGGCGCGCCACGCCGGGCAGATTCTGGATCGAGCGCAGGGCGTCGCCCGACGTGCCGGGGATGCGCGTGAACTCGCGCCGCGTCAGCTGCCGGCGCGTGACCTCGCGGTGCGGCTTGTCGCCGCGCACGATGACCTCCTCCGAATCCGTGACGGGCGGGTTCAAGCGATACTTGACCTCGACCTCCTCCGAAGAAGCGAGCGTCTCGGCTTCCTCGAGCGGCAGAAAGCCGTCCGCGTCCACGCGCACCGTGTAAGCGCCCGGCTCGAGACCGAGGGCTTCGAAGCCGCCCTGCGCGTCCGTCGTGCGCTCGAGCACCGGCTTGCCGGCGAGCGAGATCACCACGCGCGCGCCGGCGAGCGGCTGCTCGCTCGTGCCCGCGAGCACTCTTCCGCGCAGGACGGCGGTGACGGGAACGGGCGCCGGGGCCTCGACCGGAGCGTCGAAGTGATAGCGGTACACGATGCGTGATTTCACCGCGCGCTCCCCGCTGCGCGCGGGACGAAACAGGAAGCCTCTCACCGCCGCGACCGCCGCCTCGTCGAAGCCGTCCCCCGCTCCGCTCAGGACTTCGACTCCGGTGACGTGTCCGGTCGCGTCGATGTCGAGCTTCAGGGTCACGTCCGCCTGCGATCGCCCCTTCTCGCGCGCCTGCTTCGGGTACTCCGCTTCGACGAAGTGCTCGACCTCCGGCATCGTCACCGCGTGCGACGACGCCGGAGTCTCGTGCGAGCCGGCGGGCGCGGCTTTGGATTGCGCGTTCGCGGACGCCGTCACGGTGAGTCCGAAAACGAGCGCCGCCGCGACGATCGAGCACCGACCGAGCGAGCGCCAATCCGCGAGGAAGCGCCACGTCTCCCCGTAGAGCACCATACGCCTTCGTATGTTTTCGTAGCGCGTCGCGTCAAGTACCAGCGCGGGGTCTTTCACGGGGACAGCGCCCTCCCCCCGAGGTACCCTCGCGGGTCCGCATGTCGAAAGCGCAACGCCCGAGCGGCCGGACCAGCAGCCGGCAAACGCGCAGGCCGAAGCGGCGTCCGGCGCGCGCGAAAGCGGCGGGCAGGAAGAGGGCGGCGGGCAGGAAGAATCGGCTGTCGCGCGGCGACTGGGTGGAAGGCGCGCTGCATGCGCTCGCCGAAGGCGGGTTGCCGGCGCTCGGCGTGGAAGCGCTGGCCGAGCGGCTCGGGGTCACCAAAGGCAGCTTCTACTGGCATTTCCAGGATTCCGAGGAGCTGTTGCGCGCCGTCGTGGAGCGCTGGGAGGAGCTCGCGGTGGATCGCGTGATGGCCGACCTCGTCGACCTCAAGCGCCCCTGCGAGGTGATCCGGCGCATCATCGAGCGCACGGTGGACTTCGAGGAACCGCAGCGGCGCCTGCGCTACCGGGTGGAGGTCGTGGCCGCGGCGCTCGCCGAGTCGCACCCCGTCTTCCGGCCGGCGTACGTGCGCATCAGCGAGCGGAGGTTGAGCGGGCTCTGCATGCTGTACCTCGCGACGGGGCTGGCTCCGGAGGACGCCACGCGTCTCGGACGCGCGGCGTACGTCGCCCTGCTCGGCGTGTACCCTTTCTTGCTGAGCCGCACGAGCGTCAGCCGTGCGGATCGGCAAAAGCTCGTCGCCGACCTGTGCGAGCGGCTGCTCCCGCCGCCCTGCGACGCCTAGATCTCCGCGCATGCGCCGGCTTTCAGCGGCCTACTGCACGCAGGCGAGTCCCGTGCAGACCCCGAACTCGAGCAGGTGAAATGGCGTCGCCAGCACGCTCGAGCCGTCGCTGCAGCCGAGCGTCACCTCGTCTTCGGTCTGCGCCAGGTCGATCCATTCGTCGCCGCGCACGACACGCGCCGACCCCTGGCCGGACTCGATCGTCGCGCAGGGCTCGTCTTGGTCCGGTGCGTAGAGCCCGGGTTGCTCTCCGGCCCGAACCAGCTTCGAACCGTCGGACCAGGTGAGCGTGCCCTCCTCGGACTCGCTGCACGTCCCCGCGACGTCGGGCTCGTAGCAACCGTCCAGCAGAGTCTCGAAACACGAGCCGAACAGCGGATTTTCCGGATTGGTGCAGGAGATCTCGGGAGTCGGCGCGTCCTGAAAGGTGACGTAGAAGTAGCTGA
>DASXWF010000330.1:0-3495 GCA_036503835.1 Polyangiaceae bacterium
TTCTTGCCGTGGCGGGTCAGCTTGATGCGCTGACCGCTTTTCGCTTGCTCCACGACGTCGGAAAAGTTCTTGCGGGCAACAGCGACGGGGATAGGAAGGCTCTTGACGCTATGTCTCATCTCAAGGACTTTCCCAGCAAAAAGAGGGCCAATTCGCGTGGCTCCCGGAAGCGCAGGGGAACGTTCCTGGCGCGGCCTCGTCGCGAGCGACTCGTGAACAACTGCCACGTGTGACGATTTGACACGCCCGCCACTCGGTTCGCAGCTCACAGCGTAAGAGGTTCGGACTGCGCCGTTTTGCGGCCAGACATTCGCCGCCCTCCGATTTCCCGGATTGCAGGACTGGCGATCCCGCACGCTGCGGCCAAGCTGCGTGCGGCGACGACCGCGCTCGAACGCGAAACTGAGGGTCCCGCTCGGACTCGAGCCGCGCTGAACGCACGAGGGCCGGCGGAGCGATGGACCGGCGCAGCGCGAACAGGCATTCATTCGCCTCGCTGGCGGCGAACTCGAATGCCGAGCGGTCCTCCCGATTGCGGGGAACGCGGGATTTTGGGGGAGGCGCCCGCAAATGACAGTGACCCATCATCGGAGGAATCGAACATGCACAACGGAAAGCGACTCGGTATGGCTGTGATGCTCGCGGGAGCGGTGCTGGCGACGGCAGGCGGCGCACAGGCCGGCAAGACGGCGTATCCAGGCTTGATCTGCGTGGAGCAAGGCGACGCCACGCCGGAGATCACCTATCAGTTCTTCGGCGCGGTGCGCAACGACGGCCCGGCGCAGTGGCTCCTGTGCCCGATCGATCGGAGCAACGTGAGCGCTTCGATGGACGTCACGGATTGGGACATCACCACCGATCGCAGGGGAGCCGCGGCGGCGTGGGACGTGACGCTCTGGTCCACCGACACCGCCGGCGCCAACGGCTTTGCCTCCACCATCACGGTAGCGGCCGCGCCTGCGACCGGAGTCCTGGATTCGGACGGCGGAACCATCACCACCGCGGTTCTCGACGGGACGATGTTCGTCGAGACCTTCGTTCCTGCGGGCGCGGAGCTACGCCGGATTTCGGTGAACGAGAGCTGAACCTGGAAATTCGTTTCGGATGCGCGCTTTGACCAGAGGGAGCCCAACGATGAAAACCCGTGTGTGGTGGATTGGGGCCGTGCTCACCGTGACCGCGGGCGTCGGTCTTTGGGCCATGCGCCGAACGCCGGAGCGTGAGAAGGCGCGACCGCCGTCCGTGGAAGGTGAGCCCGGACAACTCAGCCGGCAGGTCGAGGCACTCGAGCGTGCCGCGCGCAGTCTGAACGCCAGAATGGACCGAGCGGAGACCCTCGCGCCTCAAGGGGGTCCCGCTCCGGCGGCCTCGCAAGCGCCCGCCGAGACCGCAGTCGAAGACTACACGGACTTGAAGGCCCGGATGCCGACCGGCGTGTGGAACGACATGGTCGTGACCGCCACACTCGAGGTCTTGGAGGACGCGATCGACGGCGAGTCACCCGACCGGGGTCGAAGCGTGGACGCGGGCAAGCGCTTGACCACGCTGCTTGCCCAGCCCGAGTTCGAAGGAAACAGCGGAACCGAGGTCGACTGCACGGCCGACCTCTGCCGCTTCGTCGTTCAGCACGACGACCCCGCTGCGCGCGAGCGGTTCCGGCCGGCGATGCGCTCGGCGCCGCTGCACGGCAATCTGTTCTTTCACTTCGACGAGGCCACGAGCAGGACCGTGGTGTACGTGGCCCGAGAAGGCCGGACGCTGCCGCGCGCCGACTACCGCGAGGCTGCTGCTCGTCTCGTCCAGGACTGATCGGAGCGGCGGCTCGCCGGAGCCGCGTCAGCTCGGCTTCGGCTGCACGCGCAGCAGCATGTCCGCGGCCCTGCCGATGCTCACCCAGTCCTCGTGGGCACGTGCGATCTCCACGGCTCGTTCCGCGAGCTGGACTGCGTGCTGTGCCGCGCCCGCGTGGCGCAGCTCGCTCGCGGCGACCAGAGCCATCTCCACTCGCTTCGTCGACGACCAGCCGCCGCGCCGGGAGAGCTGCAGGGCGTGACCGAACGCCGCCGCCGCGGAATCGGCGTCGCCGCTCCGCAGGCTCGAGTCGCCCGCGGAGCGGACCAGCTCCGCGGCCTCGGACGCCTGAACGTCCGAGACGGCCCCTTCGGACAAGTGGAGGGCCATCAGCGCCGGCCCTTCGGGCAGCTCGCGGTACTCGAGCCGGGACATCGCGGTGCCGACCTTCCAATGGAGAAGCCGGCGCTCGGAGTCCTCGAGGTTCCAATAGAGATACTCGCGACACAGACGCTGGGCGAAGCGGTACGCGGTTTCGGTGCGGGGTCGCACCACGTCGAGCTTCACGGCTTGAGCGAGCCGATCCGCGACGCTTCGGGGCCCGATGTCGAGCACGCGCCCGAGGAGTCGAGCGTCGAAGTCCACGCCCACCACGGCTGCCGCGTCCAGCACGGCTTGCGTTTCGGCTCGAAAGGCGATCAGGCGACTCTGAACGGCGTTCGAGACGTAGGAAGGCGACTGGAACAGTGCTGGGAGGTCGAGCTTGCGCGCGGGCGCGGCGACCCCGCGGGCGAGGCCCAAGAGCAGCGACGGGTTGCCGTCGGCCAGCGCGAGGAGTTCGAGTTCATGCAGGGCGTCGAGGGGCTGCCGGAGTGTGCGGTAGAGTAGCCGCTTCGCGCCGGCACTCGAGAGCGGGCTGAGCGAAATGACTCGGGCTCTGCGGGCCACGCCGTCGAGGCGTGCCGTGCGCTCCTTGGGGATGGGCGTCCGACACGTGACGGCAAGTAGGACCGGCGTATCGACGAGGCGGGTGTGCACGAACTCGAGCAAGGCGAGGGTCGCGTCGTCCGCCCAGTGGAGATCGTCGATCACGACCAGTAGCGGGCCCTCGCGGCCCAGCCGCGCCAGCTCTCGCGTGACCGCCGCGAAGCTCGCAAACGGATCCGCGCACGACAGTACCTGTCCCCGATCGAGCTCCTCGAGTAGCAGGTGCCAGGCCCACAACGGCCTGTCCACGGCGTCGAGGCAACGACCCCAGGCGACACGATGACCGCTCGCCGCCGCCGAGCGTGAGAGCTGCTCGAGCACCGCCGTCTTGCCGACTCCCCCGGAGCCCGTGACGAACGCCAGCCGGCACGTGCGAGTCGTCGCGGAATGCGCGAGAAGGCGCCCGAGCTCGCGCAGCTCGTCGCGCCGGTCGAGCAAGCTCGAGCAGTCATCGTCCCGCTCGCCCCGTGTGGGCACGATGTCGAAGCGGTAACCTCTCCCGCGGTTCATGACGATGGCGGGGCGATTGCAGTGCGCCAGAGCCTGTCGCGCACGGCTGACGACATAGTTCAACATGTCGTCGCTTCCGCTACCGTCGGGCCAGAGCGCCGCACGCAGCGCCTCACGCGAGATCAGACTCCCCGCACGTTCGAGGAGGAGAGCCAAGAAGCCGGATACTTTCGGCTCCAACCCCACCGCCAGGCCCCGGTAGCTCAG
>DASXWF010000331.1:0-64256 GCA_036503835.1 Polyangiaceae bacterium
CCCTACTACCTGTAGGATCCGGTGGCGAGGCGATGGCCAGCCAACTCGGCCTCGCATGCGCTCCCACCCCCTCTGTCCACCCGCCCACCTCCGCCCAGTCGAACCTCGCTGGGCTACCAAGTACCAACCGCCCGCCGAAGCGCCCGACCCCGACAGGCTCGAGCGAGTCCAAGCCAGGCGGGCTGAACGGGAACGCAAGGGGCGGTGATGGTCTCCGAATACACCCGCCGAGTCAGCCGTCCGAGGCAATGCCCCAGCGAGCCGCCCGCGGTGACCTGTCCCGAGGTGAGTTGCTGGGTGCCGGTGCATGTGGCGCTCCTGCCGGGGGTTGTGAGGGTCGAGGGGCTGAGGCTCCGGGCCCATCAGAGCTTTGCTCGCTGACGGCATAAGTCAGCCGGTCGCTGCCCCGATGGCAGCACTCCCCCACGGGTCGCCGCCGGTAACGGGCGTTGGGAGTGAAGAGAGATGGCACGCAAGCCGAAGGGCGAAGGGCCTGCGAAGGTTCCGGAGTCCGAAGACAAGCGCCCGCACGAGGATACGACCGAGAAGCAGTTGGCTGACTTCCGGGCGCACTACCTCTACAGCGGGAATGCGAGCGAGTCGGGACGCGAACTCGGGATCAACGAGCGGACCGCTCGGGACATCGCGAGGAAGCTTTCCGCTGAGCCTTCGTTTGCCGAGGACCGCCGTGCTCTACGTGCGAACGCGCTGGAAGAGCTGGTAGCGATGCGCAAGCGTGTGGCCGACCTGGCCTACGAGCGCTTCGCCGGTAATGGCGACCTGCCCGAGCACATCGACGAAGGCGCGAACGTCACCATCATCGACAAGCGCCCCGACTACGGGAAGCTCGTCCTCGAGGCCGAGAAGAACGCGCACAACTTGGCGAAGCTGGAGAAGCCCGAGGGCGAGGACGCTGGGGGCAAAACCGAAGTCCACATCCACACGCACGCGGCGCCTGGAGACCATGGGACGGCGGCTTGATTTCAAGCTGACGCGGCCGCAGTCCGAGGCCTTTCGACTGTGCAGAACGCCGACCACCGACATCAATCTTGAGTGGGGACGCGGCGGCGGGAAGAGCTGGTTCGATCGGTTCGTCGGATGGACATGGGCAGCATCGGCCGACGGTAAGCCGCGCCTCGATCTCTTGAAGGAGTTCGGGATGCTGGACCGACTCAATGCCGATCAGCGCTCGATGGCCCAGGGGGTATCGGGCATTCGGGTCGTCTTCCTGATGCCGACCTTGAAGCAATTCAAGGATGTGCACGGCGCGCACCTGAAGAACGAGGTCGAGACATGGCGCCACCTCCGACCGAAGGCCAACTGGAGCGAGTACAACATCAGCTTTCCTGGTGAGAGTTGGATCATGCCGTTCCCGGCAGCTGACCACTCCAGCCAGCGAGCTCGCGGCATCCGGGCCGACGTTGTCATCTGTGACGAGGCGGACGACATTGACCCAAGCGTATTCGACTCGGTGGTGAGGCCCTGGTTCTCAGAGCCGTGGTCCCTGAAGATCCGACTCACGAGCGGCACCTACAAGCGCGGGCGCCACGGTCTGCTCTACAAGCGCAGACTGGCCGGCAGGGACATTGCCAAGCCGCGCTACCACACGATTCATGCGACCTACCGGGATAGCCCGGAGATCGTTGACCTCGAAGAAGTCGAGGATGCCCGCCGCAACACCTCTCCCGGCACTTTCGCTCGAGAGTGGGAGTGCGACCCGGACAGCTCCGAGGGCCTAGTCTACGCCTTCGAGGAGGCGTTCCACGTCAAAGAGCCGCCGGCCAACGTCGTTTGGACCGAGATGCTCATCGGCTGCGACCATGGGTGGGAGCACCCGGGCGTCCTGCTTCTGATTGGCGTCATCGGCTCCGGTCGGGATGCTGTCTGTTGGGTGCTCGAGGAAATTTACGAGCAGCACAAGGACGAGGACTGGTGGGTCGCGCGGGCCAAGGAGTGGACCGATGCCTACCCGAATCACCGTTTCTACGGTGACCCGTCGCAGCCCGCTCGGCTTGAAGCTTTCCGCAGGCGAGCCAAGGCGCGAGTCCAAGACGTCGACAACTCGATCGACGATGGCGTCGGCGCTGTAGCCAATCGCCTGGCCATTCGAGAGAGCGAGGACGGTGTCCGCTCCGCTCGGCTCTTCGTCTCGCCAAGCTGCCCGAACACCATTCGCGAGTTCGGCATCTACAAGCGCAAGCCGGATCCGATGAACGCGGAACAGTTCCTCGATGACATCGTGAAGCGCGATGACGACGCGATGGACGCGCTTCGCTACCCCATCTTCAACCGCTTCGGCCCAGAAGGGCCGTCCACCCGAACCTTCAACCGGTACGACGCGCGCTCATGAGTATCTACAACCTCGTCGGGAGCATCACAGGCACGTCGCCTGCTACAGCTTCGACCGCTGTCATCGCGGGCACCGTCGCCAATCTGCAGAAGTACGACGAAATCCACGTCGAGGCCGATCTGGTGGGCGCGACGGGCGGGACGCTCGACGTCTACATCCAGCGCAAGCTGGCCAACAATCTTTGGCGCGACTGGGTCCACTTCACGCAGCTCGCTTCTGGCGGTGCGGCCGTCAAGCATTCGGTGCGCCATGGCGCTGCCGCTGGTCTCACCGTCACTGGCGGCGGCACTGATGCGGCCCCAGGCGTGGCCCTCGCCGCGAATGCCCAGGTCGGCGGACACCCCGGCACCGAGATCCGCGTCGTGTGCGTCGCCGGCACCTCCACGAGCGCAGGCGCTGCTGTCACCTTGCGCGTCTTCGGTCTGAAGAAGTGACCGGATGGCTCAGGCGCTCGATCTCTTCGCCAAGCCGGAGCTGATCCAAAAGACATCTCGATTTCGCGAGCTCGACCGGCTCGACCGGCTCTTCGGCGGCAAGCAGTACGAGGGTCGCCCTGACTGGTGGACCGGAAAGCACAAGCCCGGCGACCTCGAGGTGCCGCTCCGGGAGCGAAAGCCCTGCATCGTCTACAAGTTGCCGAAGGCCTCGGCGCAGCAGGTGGTGCGCTTCCTCTTCGGAGAAGGCCGCTTTCCCAAGATCGGCTTTGAGGTCAACGAGGAGACGGACGGCTCCTACCCCGTTGTTTCCGAGGATGACGCCGAGGCTCTCCAGAAGTGGACCGCTTCCCTCATCGAATCAGCAGGCGTCCAGCCAGCGATCCGGGTGCTCTCCGGTCGGGCCATCGCGTGCCGCACGTCGGTCGCTGTCGTCGATCTTGAGGCCGGCGAGTTCAAGTTCACCTACCCCCGCGCTCAGGACTGCTGGGCTGAGTTCAAGGGCGGCAACCCGGACCGCGACGTCGTTCGCCTGGTCTGGTGCTACGAGTTCGACAAGGAAGTCGCCGACGAGCGCGGCAACCCCATAACGAAGCGCCACATCTTCCGGCGCGAATGGGACGAGGTCTCGATCCACGTCTACGAAGACGTCGAGGTCAAGATCGGGCAGCCCATCCAATGGGGAGCGCCGACCACGACGCCTCACGGGCTGTCGTTCTGTCCGGTGGTTTGGCTCCGCAACGAAGCGGATGAGGCCGCCGGCATCGACGGGGCTTCGCTCTTCGAAGACCTGGACGACGAGTTCGAAGCGCTCGACATGGCGCTCTCTCGGCGCCACCAGGGCATCATCTACCTGGGCGCCCCGCAGCTGGTCGAGACCGGCGTCGAAGAAGGCGATGGGCCGGATGAGACCGGGCGCAAGGCGATGCCTGAGGGCTTCACCGGGCCGACTGGATTCTCCGGCGCCGCTGGATACTCGGGGCAGCAGTACAACGTAGCTGCCAAGGCCCGCCGCATCGCACCAGACTCCGTCTGGACCTACGAGGGCAAGGAGGTCGACGTCAAGCTCATCGAGACGTCCGGCAAGGCCTTCGAGGTCGGCACCGCGCACGTCAACGACATCCGCTCCCGTCTGCTCGAAACGATGGGTGTGGTACTCACGTCGATGGCGGACACCGTCAGTCGGACCACCGGTGGCGAGATGAGCGCGCGCTTTCTAGCCCTGGCTCACGCGCCGCTGATTGGCCTCGCCCAAGAGTACCGCCAGAGCTGGTGGCCCAAGGGGCTCCGCAAGTTGCTCTCGCTCATGCTCCGCATGACGGCCGAGCTGCCCGACAAGGAAATCCTGGTGCCCGGCACCAAGGAAGCCGCTGAGATGCTCCAGCGCTTCCGGGTCAGGATGCCGGGAGTCGCAGAAGGTGCCCCGCTGGGCTGGATCACGCCGCGCATGACGCCGCACTGGGGCCGGTTCTTCGACCCGAGCTCGACCGAGATCAAGACCAACGTCGAGGCAGCCATCACCGCGCGCGACGGCAAGGTCATCGCCAACGAGACGGCCGCGGAGTTCGTGAGCCACGACTTCGACGTCGACAACGTCCAGGAAGAACTCGAGGAGATCGAGGCGGACGCCGCAGAGACCGAGTCCCGGCAAGCGACGCTGCTTCGAAAGATGGGCCTAGATGGGAATCGAAGCGGGCTTCCTAGCGATCCTGAAGAGGTACCCGCGGGTAGCGGTGATCGGCGGCCCGAAGATGGGCAAGACGACACTGACCAGCCGGGTGAGTGACCGACCCGTCATCAGCTCCGATTCCTACAAGGGTCTTGGTGAGCATCTCGGTTCTCCTGAGGCGCCACTAGCGATGATCCGCGACACCCGCGACCTGCGGGAGTTCGTCATCGAGGGCGTCCTGGTTGCTCGAGCACTTCGCGGCCCAACGGTCGACGGGGAGCGTGTGCCCGGCATGGTCGTCGATGCGGTTGTCTACCTGAAGGCGCCCAAGGCCGAGCGACTGCCAGGTCAGATTGCGCTGGCCGCAAACATCCAGTCCGTCTTCGAGGGCTGGCAAGAGCAACAGAGGCTGCTTCCAGAATCCCAACGCGTACCCGTGTTCGAAGAGAGCACGGTCGAACAAGGACAACATCATGGCGATCTTCCACCCCCAAACGGGCGAGCGACTCGACACCGAAACCGAGAACGTCGTCGCGGAGCCCAAGGCCACGAGCGAAAAGCCGGGCGCACAAGACGACTCGAAGCCGGCTGAAAAGGCCGGGAAATCCAAGGCCACGAGCGAAAAGCCGGCGGCCGGCCCTGCCAAAGAAAGCTGATCTCCCATGACTGTCACCTCTGGAACCATTCACACCGTCGACACCGTCATCTCGAGCGCGGTCTCCCCGCTTCAGGTGGCCCGACTCACCTTCACCATGAGCGGCACGTACGCCCAGGACGACAACTCGATCCTGACCGGTGTGGCGGCTCTCATCGCCGCATCACGGCGCAATGGTCGCACCGCAACCCTGGTCGACGTCATGCTCGGCACGCCCGCAACCAAGGTCAGCAACCCAGCTGCGTTCATGGGCCTGAAGACGGTGGCCATCTCGAGCGCGGACGTGACCTTCGAGATCACGGACGGCGACTACTCGACCGAGTTGGCCAACGGAGCCATCCCCGAGCAGGAGCGCCCGTTCTCGATCCTGGTCGCATTCACCGAGGCCTGACCTCGGTCGTGAGCCGCTCCGGCTCATTCGAATAGCCACACCTCACCACGCGTCGCCTGCGGTCAAAGGGCGTTTCGAGGGAAGCATGTTCATCAAGCGAAGCGGTATTTTGTTCAACGAGGCTCCGGCTCCCGATGCAGGGGCCGGACCATCTGGCGGAGGCGCACCAGCGGTAACTCCGCCTGCTCCGGGGACGCCCCCAGCGGCAAGCAACACGGAAGAGCCCCCATGGCTCCCGGGTCGTCTCGACCAGGCCAAGAAGTCCGAGCGAGCGGCTGTCCTGAAGGGCCTCGGGTTCGCCTCCGAGGCCGAACTGAAGGCGGCGCTCGACGCCGGCAAGGCTGCGCAGGCGGCCAACCAGACCCAAGCCGAGCGCGACGCCGCTCGCATCAAGGAACTTGAGCCACTGGCCACCAAGGCCACGGTGCTCGAGACGACGGTGAAAGGCTACGCCGACAAGGAGTTGGCCGGCCTCACCGAGGCACAGCGCGTGGCCGTTGCCGCAATCGCAGGCGACGACCCAGCGCGCATTCTCACCACCATCGAACAACTCCGCCCGACGTGGGCAGCGAGTGCGCCAGCCGCTCCCGCTACTCCGCCGGTACCGGCTCCTGCCAGCACCACGCCGGCGGGGACGCCTGCACCGCCGAAGCCAGCCACGCCCGATTCGCCTCGCTCCCGATGGGAAGCGCTGAAGAAGACGGACGCGACTGCGGCTTCGATTTTCTACCAAACGAACAGGGCCGCCATCGAGGCAGCTCCTGCCTGACCTGACCTCCACAAGGAAACAAAACCATGAGCGTGATCTCCAGGGGCTCACTGCCCGCAAACTACGAGGACTTCCTCGGATCTGTGTCCAGTGCGCTGCTGCTTCCGCAGCCCGAGCCGCAGTACCTCTTTGCCCACTGGGCAATGGCGGGCCGCTTGTCCCTGGCTGCGCTCAATGCTGGCGCACCCAGCGTTCAGCAGTACGTGACGATGGCCGGCGGTGGCGCTGCCATTCCGCAGGACTTGGACCGTATGGCTCGAGCCGCAGACGCCTACCCGGGCTTCGTGCAAGCGGTCGACAAGTTCGGCTTGGGACTCGGCGACACCGTCAAGTTCCAGCGCCCCGTCTTCTCGACGGGCGGTCTGACCAAGGCGGCTCGCAAGCTGTCGACCAACCAGACGATCAACACCACGGGCCAGGCCATCAAGACCGAGGAGGTGCCGGTCGTTCTGGAAGAGTACCACGGCCCGTACGCCTCGAATGGCTCAGCTCCTGAGCCGTATGCCATCTGGGGGTTCGATGCGAAGTACCGCGCGAACAAGGTGCAGTTGGCCTCGTTGGCCTCGCTGAACCTGAAGCGCGACTACACCAAGTGGCTCGACGCGGTCATCCGTGATGAGTTCCTGGCATCGTCCAACGTCTCGTACGCGGGTGGTCTTGCCAACGCCGCGGCATTCGTCTCGGGCGGCGGCCAGTACTTCGACCTGGCGCTCATTCTCGCCGCCCGCAAGGCGCTCAGTGACCGCGAGTGGATGAAGTTCCCCAACGGGCGCTACGTGTGCCTCGTGCCCACGAGCTTCAACGTCCAGATGCAACAGGACGTGGATTATCGCGAGATGTCCAAGTTCCACGAGGACAAGAGCCTCCTCTACGGCTACATCGGCAGCGTTCAGGATATCGACTTCTTCGAGTGCTCGACGCTCAAGAGCTACGCCGCCACCGAGTCGCTCGAGGGCAGCACGGTCGCATCCGGCGTTACGCTCGACGAGGCCATGCTGGTAGGACCTGGCGCTGTGGGCTTCGGCACCGTTGCCCCCGATCCGGAGAACGTCGTGGGTCCCGTTGCCCGCTTCGCCGACAACACCAACTTCGGCACGGTCCTCAAGGTGATCTGGTACGCGCTCCACGCGTTCTCGTGCCTCGATGACCGCGGCGTCCAACGCATCGTGGCGCAGCGCTGAAAGGGCTACGAACATGGCTGACTACACTCGTTCCCAGGTCGGTCGCGCGGCTGCGATTCTGACGACCAGCGAGGTTGCGGGCGCTGCCCTCGACCTTGCCCAGGTCCACGATTCGCAGATCACGGTCGACCTCTCGTTCACCATCGGGTCGCTGACCAACATCATCGTGCGTTTCTACGCGTCGATGGATGGCACGACCTACGTGCCGGTCTACATGGGTCCAACGGCCGTCACCGAGACTCTCACGGCGACGGGCACGCGTGCCTACGTGGTGCCCACGCTGGCCGGCTGGAAGAAGTTCCGGGCGACCGTCCAGGGCACCGGTACGGTCACGAGCTCGAGCGCGACGTTCACGTATCGGTGGCTCCGCAAGGGCTCGCAGATCTGAGGCTCTGAGCGATGGGCCTCACCACAAGCGAGGTCGAGTCGCTCAGGCTTCACCTGGGCTACGGCAACATCGGGCCCTATGGGGCACCGTACACGCCGGACACGTTCCTGGAACTATTCGAGGGCGTGGTTGCGCCCAACCTCAGCACGGGTGCTGAAACGACTGCAACCGGCACCATTTCGGCAGGCGCCTCGGCGACGGTCACTCCGGGCAGCATGACGGACATCGCTCCGTATACGACCCTGGTGGTCGATACGGGCGACGAAGCCGAGGCCGTCGTGGTGCGCTCGGTGACCCTAACGACGTTCAATGCGACCTTTCTGAAGGCTCATGCTGGGACGTACCCCATTGCCGTCATGTGCGGTGTTGCGCGTCTCAGGCTCCTCCTTTGGGATGCCGATGCTGCGTGGCGCGGGCTCACCAGTCTGAGCCTCAGCTCACAAGCCGGCATCAAGAAGGTCGATGAGGTTGAGTTCTTCGAGGGATTCGGTGGGCTTTCTGGTCGCCGTGCCCACTACCTCAACATCGTGGGCGCCATCGCCGCACTGGTTCAGGTTCCGCCCAAGAATGCCTGCGGCAACACGGGGCGGCTAGAGGCGTACTGATGACCCTAGCTGCCTCGCTCCGCCCTCTCGTTCGCAGCATCCGTGGCATCCCCGGCTCACTCGGGCTCCGGCCCCACCGGGTCTACCTGGTCCAAAGCACCTGGGGCGGCGAATACGTCGGCTCTGGCAATCCTACCGACGTCGTCACCGAGATCGTCGAGGGCGGGAACCATCCACCCAAGGTTCGCCAAGTCGACGAGGAGCGGATGGTCCTGTCCAACCTGGCGCAGGGCTCGCTCGAGATCGGCCCCATCACCACGACCAGCGTGAGCGCAGAGGCGCTTCGCGGGCTGAGTCTTCTGGACAAGGAGTCCCTTCGCGTTCGGGTCGATGGCCCGACCGGGAGCGCCTTCTACCGCATCGAAAAGCTCGGCCTGGACCGCGCGCTCCACTGGATGCTGACCGTCTCGCCGATCTCCAATGTCCCTGTTGAATAGACAGTCCGGGCGACTGGCGTTTCCGGTTACCCAAGGCGTCGGGACGTTCCAGGATCTCGACCAGGCCAACGAGATCCTGCTCAAGCTCTTCCGGGCAGCTATTCGGAGTGACCTGGGCACGCCCTTTGAGACGGCGTCCATGGGCACGAGCCTGATGGGCAAGTTCGCGGTTGAGCACTACGCCACCGCGCAGCCGACCGAAGACTACATCAAGACAAGCAAAGTCGACTTTCCGGCCCTGTTCGTCTACCCGCTCGACGAAGCGACCCCGCGCGGCTTCACCGTCGCGCGGAGCATGACGACCCAGCAGTGGGCCGTCGAATTCATCCTGGGTCCGCTTGGGCCCGACGAGGTCTACCGCCTGCGGAACATGTTCCGCGCGGTGCTCAAGCTCGTCACTGAGGTTGTTCGCGTCGGCGGCCACCCGGCCTACGCGATGGATCCAGCCAACGTTCAGCCCCAGCAGGTTCTCTACTGGGACGGCGACGGGGGGTGCGGGTTCTCCACGGTGACCGTCACGGGCGCTCAGATGGGGGCCGCTGCCTTCTCGGAGGGCGGCCCGGCCTACCACGGCGTCCGGGTCATTTTGGAGACCGGCGAAGTCAGCGGCGTGGCCGATGAGACTTACGGGTCGGTCCCCCACGAAGGCGCCAACTTCGACATCACTGGCGACGCTGAAGGCGACATGGATGTTGGCGATCCGGATGACGGTGACCCTGATGGGCTCGGCGACTTCCGCAGCGACATCCCCGAAGACTGACCATGGGACTCACCATGGCGAGCATTGCTCGCGTCAAGCGGGCGCATCGGCACCTCGCGGCCGAGACAGCGCGCGCGGTCGACGATGCCATGGCCTTCGCTGGCCGCTTCGCCGTTCAGCATGTCCACGACCATCCTGAGTTCAAGCCGCGGACCGGTGCCCTGCAGAGCGCCACCAAGGCGCGCGTGGTGCGCACCAAGGGTGGGAAGCTGCTCAAGCTGAGCAACCGCAAGCCCTACGCCGCCGCGATTGACCGAGGCGCTCGCCCTCACGTGATCCGAGCCAAGAGCGGCGGCGTCCTGCGCTTCCGCGGACGAAACGGCTGGGTCTCCAAGCGTGAGGTCCAGCACCCAGGAAACCGCCCGTACAAGTTTCTCTACCGAGCCCATAGCGCCGCCTACCGCGTGCTCGGGACCAACCTGACCCAGCGACTGACCGCCATCGCGCGTCGGTTCTGAACCAATTCCGAGGAAAAATGCAGCTGCGAATTCATCCAAGAGCCGGTCACATGGTGGCCTGGCCCGGCCAGAACAAGGTCGGCCAGGTGGTTCGCTACATCGGCCGCCGTCACAAGGTCACGCCGGAGTGCATTCTGCATTCGGCCCTCCCGGACCCGATCGAGGTCGACTCCGAATCGGCAGCAGGCGCGCTCGTGCGTCGCCTGGTGTTGATCGAGCGGGAGAGCCCGTTCCACCCGGCCGACGAGGCCACGGCCAAGGCGCTCGATCTGCCGTTCGTCAGGGTCGCGCTCGTGGACGGCGAGTTCCAGGAGGCGACCGAGGAGAAGGTCGCCAAAACGCCCAAGTCTTCCACCAAGGACGGTGACAAGTGACCTACGCAGTAACCGGCATTCCCAGCAACTACCGCGCCCCACTGACGGCGTTCCAGCTGATTTTCGGCCTTGGCGCCAGCAGTGCAGCCGCTGGCCCGCGCTCCGCCTTGTACGTCGGCAAGAAGACCAGCGCAGGTACCGCGACAATCAACACGCGCTACGCGGTGACCAGTGAGGATCGGGCCATCGACCTTTTCGGGGCCGGCTCCGATTTGCACATCATCGCGCGCACCCACATCGCCAAGAACCCAACTGGCAAGGTCTACATGGCCTGCCACCTGGCCAGTTCCGGCGGATCCCCGGTTGCGGCCACGGCCGACATCGTGATCACCGGCACCGCGACCGGCACCGGGTCATTCATCGTCGAGGGGTGCGGAGAGTCGTTCGAGGTTGGCTACGTGTCCGGGGACACGCCGACTGTCATGGGCGAGACGCTGGAAGGTCTCATCAACGCTCGCACCCACCTGCCGCTGACGTCAGTCAACACCACCGGCACCAACGCCGTCACGGCCAAGGCCGTGGGCGCCTCCCAGAACGGCGTCTACATGCTGCGCGTGGTCAAGCAGGGCGACTCTGGCACAGGAGTCTCTGTCTCTGTCAGTGCCGAATACCTGGCCGGCGGAGTCGATGGGTCGACCACGGAAGCATCGCTCTTCTCGGCTTGCCTGACCGCAGTGGCCGCGTCGAGCGACTACTACCACGGGATCCCGCAGACGGTCGCCGCGTTCTCCACGGCACTCAAGACCCACATCACCAACCGGTCCCTGCCGCTTGCTGGAAAGCGGTCGCGCGGCTTCTTCCCGGCGGTCGGAGCACTCGGTGCCACGACCACGATCACTACGGGCCTCAACTACGAGCGCCTCGAGTGCGTGTGGCAGCGAGGCGCGAGCCAGACGCCGCAACAGTTGGTGGCTTGGTACGTCGCCAGCAAACAGCTCGAAGAGCAGGTCCAAAGCCGGTTCAACTTCGACAACTACTCGGCCAACGGTTTCATCAAACCGGCGCCGGATGTGTCGGATTGGCCGACCCATGAGAGCGACCTCGGCGACGCGGTCAACGCCGGCATCTCGCCAATCGTCTCCACGGACACTGGGGCCTACCTGGCGATGGGCGTGACGACGCGCTGCCGCGACGCCACGGGCGCCTTGGAGGACTTCCGCGCCTCGGAGCCTCACCGGGTTTCGGTGCTGGATGAACTGGCCGCGACGGTGAGCCTGAATCATCAGCTGACCTACGCGAACTTCGCGCAGCAGGACGACCCACGACTGCCCGACGGATCGGTCGACGTTGCCTCACTGAGCAACATCACTGGCCGCAAGACGACGCCGTTCCTGTTCAAGAGCTGGTTCCTGCAACAGTTGCAGCCGTTCTTCGACGAGCGCCTTCAGGACCAGGGCGCCTGGGAGGCAGGCACCAACTGCCGCATCGACCCGGAGAACAACGGGCGGATCCAGGTGACCTCCACCGGACGAACCATCGACCTCCACCATCAGGCCACGTTCCGCATCAGCGAGACGACCGCGAACTGAGAAGGAACTGACGCATGGCAACCAAACGCTATTTGCCCACGCTCCCCTGCCTGATCGACGGGGTCATTCAGGTCGAGCTCCAAGAAGTGAACGTCACGGCCGACCCCAAGAAGCTGCCGGTCTACAACAAGAGCGGCCTGGCTGGATTCAGTCAGGGCGCCGGAGAGCTGACCATCGAGTTCAAGTACGCCGTTCCGGCGCCCGGCTTCGAGTTCAACATGTTCGACGCCGCGCGCAGCAATCGGCAGTACACCATCCAGGTGCCCATCGGCGCCAAGACGGTCGTCAGCGAGGGCGAGTTCACGGGCGCCAACGTCAGCTCGGGCGTCAACACCGCGACCGAGTCGGGTGGCACGTTCATGGGCACCTACAACGAGATGAAGTAGGCCTGACCATCGGGCGCGCACCCGCCCTGAGAGACGACCCCTCCCGGCGACTCTCTAAAGCGGTGCAACTACTCGGCGCCCCATGATGGATGGCGCGCCTAAAAGCACGGGAGAAGCGCGTGAGCGAAGTCATTTCAGCAAAGCCGACCACCAAGAGCCTCGTCCGGAGTCTCATGGATCCGGCCCCCAGTCTGGAGTTCGAGCTCCTGCGCAAAGAAGCCGACGGCAGTGAGACGGTGTACCCGTTTCGCTGCCGTTTATTGCGTAAAGCGCAAGCAGATCAGGCCCTGGAAGCTGCACAGGCCTACGCGAAGAAGCACGAAAAGGAAGGCTTCACTGACCTCTACAAGGAAGCGCAGGCCGTCGAGACGCTCCGCCTCGCACTTCTGCATGTCGAGCAGCACGACGCCAGCAATGGGACCAAGCTCGACCTCCCGCTCTTCGTCACCTCCGAGCAACTGCGCCAGTCCCTCGACACCGAGGAGATGGCCCAGATGCTCAACGCCTACGAGATCACGCGGGCGCACTTCGGCTTTACGGACCTCACCGACGAAGCCGTAGAAAGGATGGTGGACACGCTCGCAGGGGAGCTGTCCGGCCCTTTTATCTTGTCGCGTGTGGCCTCCGACGAATGGCCGCGCTTGATCTATTCCCTGGCCCGTTTGGCCCGTTCATGGCGCCCGGAGACGACCCCGACCCCATCCGACTTGGACAGTACCTCGGGATCCGACCCGTCGAGCTCGCCGAGTGGCACTACATCCTCTTCCGAGCTGCCGGAGTTGCGATCCGCCGAGTATTCGAACGGCAAAGAGCCGAAGCTGCTCAGTCGTGAGGAGGCGCGGGACGTCGTGCGAGCGCAGCAAGAATCCAAGAAGTGAGCCACCTTGCTCCTCGAGTACCAAATCCAAACGACCGGCCTGGACCGCTTTCTGCGGGACCAGCGCACGATTGAGCAGACGCTCGAGCGCAATGCTCGCCGTGATACTGCTCGAGAGAGTCGAGTGGGCTCCGAGCGCCTGCGCATTCGCGACTCGGTCTACCGAAGGAGCGACAGCTCGGCCGCCAAGGCGAATCTTCGCGAAGAGGCCCGGGCCAAAGCGCTTGCCCAGCGCAACGCCAAGTTCCTCCAGACCATTCGCAACCGCCACTACCAGCAGGTCGAACGAGACCAGCGGGCGGCAGAAAGTCGGCAGCTTGCTGAGCAGCGCCGGGCAGACGCGAAGAAGCTGCGCGAGACCGAGCGTGCCGAGGCAAGAAACCTCGCAATCCGGCGCCGCACAGAACTCGCCGAGCGCCGCATCGAGGCCAAGCGCGCACGGGACTCCGAGCGCTCCCTGGCCAAGGACACGGCCATTCGTCGACGCACCTTGGAGAGCTACGGCAAAGGCGCAGCCAGGGGCATTGGCGGCGCGGCGCGTTTCGGGCTCGGCGCGGCCCGCATGGGCGCTGGGCTCGCAGCAGTCGGCGGCACCTTTGCGCTCGGCAATGCCGTGGCGAGCCGCATGGACCTCGATTCGTCTCTGCGCTCTGTGGCCAATGCCGGGTTCACGCCGGGCGGGACCAAAACTCGGGAAGAGCTGTATACCGAGACCAAGGGCCGAGTGGATGCCATCTCGGCGCGCGGCAGCGACCCGGCCGAGATTGCTGCTTCGATGCAGGCCATCTTGGCCAAGACGGGTAACTACGAGGTGGCCTCCAAAGGCATCGAAGGCGTCGAGCGCCTGGCCGTAGCCACGGGCACCAATCTCGAGGAAATGGCCTCCACGTTTGGGACTGCCATCGAATCGATCATGCGGGCCTCGCCCAATATGTCGACCGATGCGGCGGTGGAGCAGGCCATGGGGCTCGCTCGCACGTTCGCTGGCCATGGCAAGTTCGGCTCGGTCGAAGTCTCCGACGTCGCCAGCCAGGGCGCCAAGCTCATCGGCTCAGCTTCTCGCTTCTCCGGCGACCGAGCTTCGAACATCGCGGACATGTCGACCTTGGTCCAGCAGGCCATCAAGGGTGGTTCGACCTCGGCCGAGGACGCCGCGACCGCCGTCAAGAATCTGCCGAACGACCTCATGAAGGCCCAGAAGCGGGCGGGGCTGAAGGCGAGTGACCTCTACGACAAGAGCGGCCAGTTCAAGCGTATCGAGGACATTCTCCCGGCGATCTTCGAGAAGACAAAGGGCAAGCAGACCGAGCTTTTCGGCGAAGGCAACATCTTTGGCAACCAGTCGATGGCCGCGGTGCTCCCCTTACTCGAGGAATGGAAGCGCGCCGGTGGCGGCAGGGCTGGCGCGGCAGCCGTGAAAGGCGTCTTCGCAAACTTCCGCAACCAGACGATGAGTGAGGAAGAAGTCGGCGCGAGCTACGGCTTCGTCAACGAAGGCGGCGACCGCAAGTTCCGGTCCGCCATGAACGACTTCAACAAGGAACTTGGGGACAAGCTCTTGCCCGAGCTGACCAAGCTGATCCCGACCATTGCTCTCCTGACTCCGGAGATCGTCAAGCTGACCGCCGCTGCCATCGATGCTGGAAAGTGGCTGGCGGAAAATCCGTTCCAAGGCATGGCCCTTGTGGTTGGTGCCTTTATGGTCAAGGAACTGGCGGCAGTGGGCTTTGCTGCCCTATTTCGCGGCGCGATTGGCCAGGTGGCAGCAGGGGCAGCAGCGGCAGGCGCAGCGCGCACTGCAGCGGCCGCATCGGCTGCTGGCGGAGTGGCCACGTCGGCAGCGGCCGGTGGAGCCGGAGCGGCTGTCACCAAGGCCCCGGTCCTGGCGCGTCTTGCGGGGGCAGCCACCAACGCGGGTGCCGGCATGAGCGCCGGCATCGCATCTGTGGGCGGCGGCGTCGCCTTGGGGGGCATCGCGCTAGCCGGCGCTGGCGAATACGCAACGATGCAGCTTGCCAAGGAGCGCGGCGCATACAAGCAAGAGGGTGGCCCCAAGGTGGGCATCGGCGGGGACTTCCAAGGCATCGCCGCCGGTAGCTCCGGGCCCGGACAGGGCGTCAACATCGTGGCCGCCATCAAAGCGCTCTTTGGTGCCGCCGAGGAGCAGAAGAAGGCCGCCCAAAGCATGAGCGAGGCCGCCGGCAAGATCCAAAGCAATGCGACCGGACCGAGCCCTCGCAGTGACCCGATCCAGAAGCGCTAGTGGTTTTCCGGCAAGTCAAAGGAGCCAACCACGAACAGAGCATGGGAAGTGCCACCGGCTGCGTTCGGATAGGTCTGTGTTCCCACGATGATTCCGCACAGGCGACCCGGGGCGCCCTCGGTGATCCCGTTCGTCGACTTGACGGCAATGAATCGGACCATGTCGTAGGACTGGGTCATCATGCCGCCCAAGTAGACCGGTGGGTCAACAGAACGGTCGGCGTAGATCTCGACCACGCTCCCGGTCGTGCAGATGCGAAGCCCACGGTGCGCCGCAGAGTCCTTCATGGCCTCGGCCCTGCTCGAATCGCTCATGCGCTGCAAGCTTGGCCAGAATCGGCGATGGTTCATCCACATGGCCAACACAGCTGCCGAAGGGTGCGGCGCCTCGCCCATGGCGTCGCCCATGTGCGGTCGCAAAATGTTGATGGCCTCGCTCAGGCTGGCGGCTCTGCCCATTCTGTCGCCGATGGCGACCTCGGGGGCGGGCGACTCTGCTGCGAGAGAGGAGGCGGAAACTGGTCCGGTGTCAGCCACCGGATCGAGCGAGCGATCGTCCGGTGGGCCTTCCGTCGCAAAGAACACGATCGCAGCGGTGATCGCGAGCGCCGCAATGATGCCGAGCATTGCCCCGCCCATGTGCGATTTAGGCGACTGCGGGCCGAGTGGGCCAGCGAACGGGGATCTTTCAATCGGCACCCATTCAGAGCCGGCATCATCCCGGAGCATGAAGCCGCGCGTTACCCGGCCCTGATCAATGCCACGCCGAACCTCGGCTGCATCCATAGGACCGGTCACTTCACCATCACGGCTCACGTACCACTGCATCCTTCCGAGGCTCCCGCTGCTGCGGGCCACGAGTCAACCCAGTGCCCTCCGCCCCCACAATCCTCCAGCAGCTCACCGATGCCTCCTGGCGCGGCATCAAGTTCCCGTTCAGCGAGCGGGAGGTGGGCTTCCTGCAAGAGCAGGCGCAGCACCGGTTCATCTTTCGCGACCAGCAGCTCATCGAGAGCATCGGTCGACAGAACCCAACGTTCCGCTTCCGCTGCCCATTCTTCGAGGGTGTTCGCCAGCAAGGGTGGCTGAACCTCTTCACGAGCGTCTACCCAAGCTTCTTCACGGCATGCCTGGACCGCTCAGCCGGTGAGCTAGTCGACCCGGTCCACGGCACCATTCGGGCGAAGCTGGCGAGTCTCTCTGAGACGCTATCGGGCACTCGGCAAGACGGCGTCGAAGTCTCGGCAGACTTCATCTTCGCGCCGGAGGACACCGAGGAGACGCTCCCGTCCCAGTTCTACTTGATTGCCGGGTCTCTCCAGGGCCTTCAGGCATCAGCCGTGGTCTTCGGTGCCGCCGTCAACGATCTCACGGACGAGCAGCGAAAGCAGATCGCAGCCTGGAACCAGGACAGCACACGCGGGGAACTCAACATCCTGCAAGCCGGCCGAGCCGTTCTCGGCAGCGTGCAGCAGTACAAGGACCGCACCCGCGCGGAGATCGCGAACGCGACCTACCAAATGGAGCAGGCGCGGGCAGAACTCGAGCAAACAGTCGATCCTGAGTTCGAGCCGCTCCGCCGAGACATCGGGCGCATGGCGCTCGCCGGGAAGAACCTGGTTGCCGTCGAGTCCGACCGCCCGTTTCGCAAGGTACACGTTTCCAACAACATCGGGCGACTCGCCTTCGCTACGTCCAACCAGGTCCAGATCGAGGTGCTGTTGGCGATGAATCCCTGGCTGGTTGACCTCGCCACGATCCCGGCCGGCTCAAAGGTCAATCTGCCGAGGAAAGACCTGTGACCGACAACCGGCTTCGCATCGAGATCGAGTCATCGGGCGAAGTTTGGGACAGGGTCACGAGTTACTCCATCAGCGAATCATTCTTCACGCCGGCTGACGGATGGGAGGCGACGGTCTATTCCGACGCCGACCCGAAGGCGCTTCGCCGCAAGTTTCAGCCACGCACCAACGTGCGACTCTATCTCGGTGAGCGACTCCAGCTCATTGGGCAGATCGACACCACGGAAGGAGCCGGCGGCGGCTCCGCCGCGCTGAAGCTCACGGGCCGCGACTACATGGCCAGGCTCATTGATCCGAACGTCGACAAGGCCGTCAGAATCACGAACGCGATGAGCCTGGAGACAGCGCTCCTCGAAGGACTGCGTGTATTCGGCGTCACGACCATCGAGGGCGACTTGAACGCGGTACGGGCCGCAAAGATGGGCACGTCGACCTACACCAGCGAGACCATCCCAACGGCAGGCCGCGAATCCTTTGGGCTCAACCGTCAGGCCAATGCGCTCAGTGCTCCGACCTTCGTGGCGACCGTCACAGGGCTTGAGCTCGAGATTCGAACGCCGACCACCGAGACGGTTGCCGACGCGAAACCCAACGAAAACGAGGGCGCCTACGAGTGGGCCAACCGGCTTTCAGCGCGGTGTGGCTTCACGGTGCAGCCCGGAAGCAAGCGATCCGCCATCGCGGTCGTGGCGCCTGACTACTCGAAGGGTCCGCAGTTCGATCTGGCGCGCCCGGGCAACATCGAGGACGGAAAGGCGAAGCGCGACTACTCCGGGATCCCGACCCTGGCCACGCTGAGCGCGCGCCAGGTGACCGCAGGGACCGAGGCGAAGGGGAAGTTTAAGACGCTCAGCATCGTCGGCGATGACTCAGAACTCGCGCTCTGGCGCGTCCCGGAAGCCCGCCGAATCCTTGAAGCCGCTCGGGCTATCGGGACCCGCAAGCAGAAGACGGAGACCGGCGATCCGCTCGATTGGTACTGCCCCGTCTACTACAAGGACGATGAATCCAAGACGGAGAAGCAGCTGAATCGCAGCGCTCGCCGCATGATGGCCGATCGCATCCGCGAGACGCTTACCTACTCAGCCAAGCTGAAGGGGCACCAAGACCCACGAAGCCGCGCCACATATGCGATCAACGTCCTGGCGAAGGTCAAGGACGACCTCGAGGATGTGGATGAGACGCTCTGGATCTCCGAGCGCACCCTGACTGGCGGCCTCGGGGAAACTACCGAGCTCCAGTTGATTCGACCCTCCAGCTACGTGCTCTGACCATGGGAGAACTCGTCGACCTCGGGGCCTCGGAGCTGAACTCTTCGTCCGGCGTCGTCTGGGCGCAGTGCAAAGGCGAACCGCTCGACGATGGCGGAGCATCTCCGGACTGGGGCAAGCCGCCGCTGATGTGCTGCCTGGGCGTCTCCGGGCGTCCCTACCCAGCCGACGAACGAGGCTCGGCACAGGGTATCATCGAGGAGACCTCCGGCCTCGACGGCGCCATCGTTGCGGCCCACGACCCCAGGGCAGCCAAGGTCTACGGAGAGATCCAGCCGGGAGAACATGCTCTGCATTCGACCGGCCCCGACTTCGACTCGCGCTTCCTGGCCAAGAACCAGCTGGCCGTCATTCTGGTGGGTAGCGACTACGTCGTCACAGTCGACCGGAAAAACAAGAAGGTCGCCATCAGCACGCCGGGTGGCATCATCCAGGTCAGCGAGAAGGACGGCATTACGCTCTGCGACGCGTCGGGCAAAGGCAGCCTGCGTCTCGACGGCGGAGTGGCGGCCTTGATGGGTAACGTGATCCTGGGCGGCGGAAACCCAAGCAGCAACGTTGCAGACGCCGCAAAAGTCGACGCGGAGTTTGCTCGGATCTGGCAGATGTTCTCATCCTGGGTCGTTGTCCCCATGGATGGAGGGGCGGCGCTCAAGACGCTCGCAGGCGTGTCAGCCGCCATGGTCCAGTCCACCGCATCGCCTGTCGCGCTGGGTTCCTGATGTGCGAATTCGCGCTTCCGGCCTTCTCTCCGCCGATCCTCTCACCCTTCGCTCTTCCGACGCTACCAAGCCCGCCGGCCGTCCCTGACCTCACGGTGGCGATTCCGGACATGCCGACCTTCGCACCTCAGGTGCCGCTGTTCGCGCTGCCCGTCATGGGCCTGCCGCTTCTGCCAAGCCCACCGGCCGTCCCTGATTTTGCCATAGACGTTCCGGGCTTCGCACTCGATCTGAAGCTGCCCGCGTTCTCACCGCCTATCCTGCTGGGATTCGCGGGTCTTTCGCTCCCTACGCCGCCGGCCATTCCCGCCTTCACCATCCCCTGCCCGCTCGATGCCTGAACCAGAAGGACTCGGAACGTTTGCCCTGGGCCTCGTGGCCGCCGGCATGTGGGGATTCTCAGAAGATGAGGACACCACCGAGGCTGAGGGTGTCCGCTACATCGACCCGCTCACACGCGACTACGCGGTCAGTGGCGATGAGATCCTCAAGACGACGCCGACCAGGCAACGGGTCATGAATCTGCTGCAAAATGCCTTCGGTTCTTCGATGTCGATGCGCGGAATCAAGATGCCCCAAGTTCACGGGCCGCAAACCGGCAAGCACATGGATGGCGAAGTGCGCGCTGTGCTGAAGCCACTGGTCGACGAGGGAACCATCACGGTGGATCGCGTCGACTCGACCACGATGTTGCAAGGTGTGCCGGGTCGCTTGGGCGTATCGGTTGAGTACACGGAAACGCTCACGGGCGAGCGACGGACGGTGGAAGTCTGATGGCTGAGGTTGCAGGCGCGCGCAGCATGGCGGAAATCCGCGACGACATCCTCACGGACATCGTCCTGGAGTCCGCCAAGGCCGGGCTCGAGCCCAACGTAGGTCCAGGCTCTGACGAATATATCCTGGCGACCGGTGTGGCCGGCGCCTGCATGATGCTTCACGCCCGCATCGACGGAACCAAGTCCGCTTGCACGCCCATCACGGCGGTCGGCGAAGACCTGGTGCGCCACAAGGAAGCCCTCAAGGTCCCTGACGCGCCGCCGTCACGGGCCGCTGGCAAGATCCGCCTCACCATCACAGGGACAGCAACCATTCCCGACGGTCAGCCGGGGACGCTGCCGAACGGCTGGCGCGGCGCGGTTGTTGGCACCTGGGTCAGCGTCGTCAATGGCGACGAAGTGGACTTCCGAGTCGACCAAGCTGGAAGCCAAGGCAACGCGCGCGCTGGCACCGTTGTCACGCTGCTCGGCGCTCCAACGAACGTGAGCCAGGAGGCGAGCGTTTCAGCATTCGAGCCCATCACAGGCGGCTTCGATGAGGAGACCGAGGGGCGCCTGCGCGAGCGAGTCCTGAACGCCGAGGCCAACACCGGCGGCGGGAGCTGGGTCCAGCTTCGGCAGATTGCTCTCGACACCTCCCCGGCGGCCCAGCAGGTCTTCGTTTTCCCGACCATGGGCGGGCCCGGGCAGCAAAAGGTTGTCGTGCTCAAGCGCTTCGATCGAGATGCGCTCAGTTTCTCCCGCGCCTTCCCGAGCTCGACCCTGGATGTCATTCGAGCAGCGATCCACGCCGATGTTTCGACCGGCGTCACGACCAAGGTTCAGGCGTCTGCCGACTCGGCGACGGATGTAACGCTGACGGTGGCGCTTCCGGAAAGCTCGCTCGCTGGCGGGTCGGGGGAAGGCTGGCTCGATGTTGCTCCCTGGCCGCTGCTAACGGGAGCTGAGACGCGGTGCCCGGTCGTTTCGGTTGGACCTACAGGCATTGTCACACTGGATGCTGACACGGCTGTCTCTCCAATCCCTGGGCAGACAAGGGTGGCCTGGTGGAGCCCCCGCGACATGAGATTTCACGTCCGAACGGTCATCACGGTTGGCGGCGCCACAACGGCATGGGCTCTCACGCCGGACACGCCCTGGATTGACGAGACCGGTCAGGGGCCGGTCGCGGGTCACTACATGTGCCCAGCCGCGGCGAACATGGATGCCTATTCGGAGACGTGGGTCAGCCTGTTCGAGAGCCTCGGATGCGGCGAGAACACCGCCGACTCGCAGCTCACCTTCAACGGGCGAGGACTTCGCCACCCGTTCATCTCGGACACCCAGAAGCCCAGCCTCACGAGCACCTTCCTGAAGGAGCTACAGGGGGCCCATGCCGAGATCGAAGACGTGGCTTTCAAGTACCGGTCGCAAACGACGCCGGCCGTTCCAGGCGCCATTGCTGACCCGCCGAATGTCTTGGTCCCTCGCCACTTCGCCATCTACCCCGCATGACGACACCGACCGGCGATCCAGCATGGGCGCGCACCTCCGACGCCTCCACGTACGGCGGGCATCCCGACAAGCGCAACTATGCCTCCCAGGATTCCGTCAATCCGAAGACGGACGTTTCTGCGCAGGAGTTCATTCGGCTCTGCGCTGACGTGGCGGCGCTCGCTCGCGTGGCGCCGTTCGCGGTTATCACGCTGACGTGCAACGACACAACGCCCGCGGCGCCGACCATCAACAGTGTCCGCCAGATGACCGGCATCTCCACCAATGGCTACGCCGGGAACGCGGCGCCTGTTGGGTTTCCGGCCGGCGCACGAGTGGGCGACGGCTCCGTCACGCTGACGTGGCCTGAAGAACAAGTCGACGACTACGGCGTACCCTACGACCTGGACACCGCGCACGCGATCGCCTCCGTCGTGGGGGAGGCGGGCTATGGTCACGTATCCATCACCAGGGTCAACGGCTACACCTGGACGCTAGCCGCGATCGACGACGCTGGAGCCGCGATCGACGACGCGCAGATCACGCTGGAGATCCTCTAGTCGTGTTCGGCGGATTTGCGCCGCTGCCGATTCGCCTGGGCGGCACGCTACAGGAAGGCTGGTCAGCATCTCAGATGCTCCGCATGGCGGGAGACGTGGCGGCGACTGGGCGCACTCTCCCGTTTGCCTGGGTGACCGTGACTCGCGGAACCGGTGGAGCCGCGCCGGTCGTCACTCGCGCGTCGTGCCGGGCTCCAACGGCGACCATCACGGTCACGGGCAATCACCCGGACCCGGTCGCCATTGCCTTCGAGGCAGCGCCAGAGGACGAGTCAGAGCAGCCCTGGACACTCAGTCTGAAGAGCGCCCGGGCGAGCCGTCACAATTCGACCGACCCAGTCCTGGTTGCACTGAGTGGCCCACAGGCGGTCACCGTGGACTCGGTGGGCAGCGGTGGTCTGGACTTCACGGTGGCTGTCTACGGGTCCTGGAATCAGCACCGGCCGGAGGACTTCGGGGGCACACCGAACAAGCGGGACACCCGAACTGAGGTCACGCCCTACGCGTGGAACTGGTATCGGGATGTCGGCGCCACTTTGGGCAGCTCCTTCGGCACGCAGCAGTCGGGCCTGCTCCACTCGAGGAAAGTCGCTATCGCCCGCGCTTTAGCCGGCGCGGAGCGAGCGGAAGAGCGGGTCCGCTGTAGCTCGACCCCGGACACGGCCACCATCACCCTGAGCGACTGGGCCACGGCTCTTCAGGTGCCCCACTCGGACGCCGAGCCTGACTGGCTGGTCCGCCAGAGGTGCTCTGTGCTCTATGCCGCGCACAACGGCGGCAGTCTCGCGAACCTCTCGGACGCTGTGAGCGACCTGCTCGGCTCACGATTCGTTTCCGTCGTCAGCGTGGACATCGATGACGCTCCCGGCGTTTGGCCACTCGCGTGGGACCTCGGCGGCGGAGTCTGGTGCGAGTCGAGGCGAAAGATCCTGGTGGACGTTCGTCACCCTGGCGACGCCAACGATCCCAACTTTTCGAGCCTCATCAATCTTCAGCTCATCAAACTGCTCGATCGGATGACGCCGGCTACCGTCTATTTCGACTGGACCACCACAGAAACCAGCGGTTTCTACCTCGACATCTCGCTCCTCGACTTCACTGGCCTCTGACGCATGGCAACGCTCGTCCCCGCGCCCGAATACCCGATCCCCGGCCAGGACGTGGCGATTAGTTTCACTGGCCTCGATGCTGACACGAACCAACTCCAGGTCAACGCGACCATGGCGCCGATCGGATCGGAGCTGCGCAAGCGCATTGACGCGGCGCGCGGAGAGGTGGTCGACGTCTACTCGGGGAGCACGACTGACCCCTGGCGCTTCAAACCCGACAAGGGCGGCGTCTACACGTTCGAACTCCTGGAGTTTCAGGTGCAGCCATCCTCCGGGGCGCTCTTTGCTGGCGACCCTGCTGGAGCGCCGCGGCCGGCGCTCCAAGCCAAGACCACTGTCCTGCTCTACGTGGGCGAACGGTTGAGCCTGAAGATGGGCGAGGCGCCGAACCAGCTCGATCTCGTGGTGTTCGTTTGGAACAACACCGTTCGGGCCACGTCGGTACCCGTGCACGGCGTAGCGACGCCCGCGTTGGAGAATCCAACGAGCCCAGCGGCGGCGAGCGCGAAGTATGATGCGACGCTACTGCTTCTCGTCGAGGCTATGGGCGGCACCACAACTTCATCGATCCTAGGAACCTTCGCCACCGACTTTGCCAACTTGAAGACGTCCTGGAACGCGCACCTTGCTGACGCAACGGCCCACAACAACGCCGACACCCTGCGCACCATCGGGTCCGGCTGGAGTGCTGCAACCACCAAAGGCGCACCAGCTGCCATCAACGAACTCCGAAGGCTCATGGTGGCCCATATGGGATCCCTGACGATTCCAGCCGCCAACCCCGTGGACCCTCCGGTACCCATCCACGATGCCATCGACGGGACGACGGTCTTTCAATCGGCCGGCTGCCAGGAGGGCCGTGCCTCGCAATACTTTGCGCTGGCTGATGCGGTCGTTCGACTGGCCGAACATAAGGCCATCGGCGCCCCGGTCCACAACTCGGCCGACGCTGCGGCGGCGCCAACCATTGGCCCACTCACCACCATCATGGCGCGCTACATCACAGCACTTCGGCTCACGAGCCCAACGCTGCCACCTGCGCGCAATCCCGGCGCAGCAACCCTTGAGCAGTTCGGAGGTTTTTCGGCATGACGTTCGCTCCATTCAAAGCCGGTTCGTACATCGAAGGCGAGCGACTGCTCAGTGCGCAGGTCAATCAGCTCAACACCGACATTCCGTTTGCGCTCGACGGCCGCTCGGGCGGAGAGTTCACACCATCGGCTGCCATCGAGGTACGCGGCGACTCGGCCCTTAAAGTCGACGCGCCGGTCGAAAGCGATGATGTCGCCACGAAGGAGTACGTCGACGACGCGATCGCAGATGTACAAACTCTGGTGCGGGCCTGGGTCACGCTGGACAACGTCACCAAGTCCATCGGCGCACCTTTCGGGGTAGCCCTCGTTTCCAGCTACCCGTCGGGCGCTTGGACGGTCATCGACGGACTGGGCATTCAGGTGCCAGAGCCGGGAATGTATGAGGTGGCCCTGGTCAGCACCATGCAGCACGAGGTCAGCGAGGGCGCCTTCGTCCAAGCGGCGTTCGGATACGGGTCTTCAATGGTCGGCAGCTTCACGGTCATCGGTTTCGCCAGTGGCTACAGCTACGACGCGACCAACGCCATCCCGGCACGAGTGGTCGGCAGCGTTCCGCATATCCCGGTGACCGTCCCGGCTACCACACGGTTCGTTCTTCTGCCGGCATCCGCAGGAGACATGACTCCAGTTCTGGAAACGGAACAGCCTGGTCAGTTGCACCAATTCGTCATCACCAAGATCGGTGAGTTGCCCTAGTCGCGGATGAGTTCCCAGCGGAACTCTGCGTCGCAGTGATTTGTTGGAGTCGATTCGCAGGTGAACGATTCGACAACGAGCCGCGCGCGCAGACTTGGATCAGCAACATCAATGCCGGAAGGCCCGCCGTCCAAGACTGTGTAATGCGGCCCGAAGTGCATCACGGGGACGGCGTCCGCATCGCCGATGCAATTCAGTTCATCGGGGCCAAGGGGGCGGTCGACCTCCATTTCGTCGCCTGGGTAGATCGGGACCAGGGCGTGCGTGGGACAGTTGTCGTCGTTCCAGTTGATGGACGCCGATACCCACTCCTTGCTGAGGTCCGGCGACACGGCGCCGCTGTAGCCTGCCGACCAAAGCACCTCGGGCTCTGGCGCGGCGCCACCCGTCCCTGTCCCGCCTGAGGCCTCGCCACCGGTCCCCGGCGCTCCGCCCGATTCGCTCCCGCCAGTCTCAGCGCCGGAGCCGCCAGCGTTCTCCTGTCCGCCACTGGCGTCGTCTCCGCCTGAACCTGGGTCGACTCCTCCGGTCTCAGCGCCGCCCGTCGACTCCATCCCGCCAGAGGCCTCGGTGTCGCCTCCGCTGCCATCGGTCCCCCCGGCGCCGCCCGTGCCTTCGTTCGGCACGTAGGAGCCGCACCCAAGAGCCAACACGCAAACGGCTAACCAAGGTCGCATCCGACCCAGTCTTGGTCTGCCGAGGGCGCCCGTCAACCGACTCGCACAACCATGCCTACCCCATCAGCAGAATTCACCGTGAACGGCTCGCCCTACACGGGCATCGTAACGGTCACGCCCGGGGCGACGGTCAATTTGGCCCTTGCATCAACCTTCGGCGTTTCGACTGTCCAGTGGAGCGTCGTCGGAAACCACGGTCCTTCTGCGGTCAACCCGACGATCACGCCAGCCGGAAGCCCGAGCGGCGTCACGGCGTCATTCACGATGCCTTCGGGTGGCGCGAACCAGTCGTTTTTGATTCAGTGCCGGATCAACGCTGGTCGGGACAAGCTGAGGCGCCAGGTCCCTGGGTACTTTTTCCGGGCGCTGATTGGCACTGGCAACCTGCCGCTCTGCCTCGGCGAGAAGCTCGAGCGCCATCCGGTCTACGGGTGGCAGGGACGGGTCAACGACCCGCCTGCTGCCTCCGATGCGGACGACGTGTCATTCGTCCCCACCGACACGGCACTCACGTCCACAGATACCCAAGAGGCACTCGCTGAGCTTGGCGGACGCGCCACGATGGCGGCCCTGCGTGCGATTGCGCCGGTCAATGGCAAAAAGGCCGTCACGAACTGCTTTGCCGAGGCCGGCGACGGCGGAGGCGGCACCTGGCGCGGCGTCACGGGCGCGGCGACTTCGACCTACACCCACAACGGCGGCACGGTCATCGTTCCAAGCGGCGGGAACGGGTCGGCGGCGTGGCTGCGCGAGCGTCCCGAGCCCTACCGCCCCGAGTGGTTCGGTGGCTACACGACCGCTGGGATCCAGGCGGCCATCAATGCGGCTCAGGCGGCGTTTGAGGCCACCGGCAAGATCCAGCGCGTCATTCTTGGTCCCGGCACCTTTGACCTCGACGCCAGCGCGGAAACGACGCCCATCGAGAACGACGGCGCATCGGTCGACAATGACAGCACGTGCATCCTTCTCTACGAGGGCGTTTCGCTCATCGGAGCCGGACGCGCACTGACGCGCCTGCGCTCGAACGATCCCGATGTAACGGTCCTCATGGCCCTGGCGCGGGATGGCGGGGAAATCTCGGGTTTTACGGTGGATGGCCAGTGGACGGACACCGGGGCCGGACACGGCATCTTCACCGTCAGCTATGCGGGCGACACTGAGCCGCAGTTGCGGAACGTGCGCCTCAGCAACTTACGCGCTGAGAACGTCGGCTCCTACGGCATTGGGCTGCAGGCGGGCGACACTGACAACGTCACGATCGACGACATCCAGATCGAGAACATCGGCGCCGACGGCCTGGATCTGAAGTGCCGAGGCGCAACCTTCGAGGGCCCCGCGCTCTTTGTCAGCAACATCAGCGTCAAGAGCCACGGGAAGCGCGTCGTTGGAAGCGCTGGCATTGACGTACGCGGGCGCGCACGCATCAGCAGCTACTACTGCTACGACTGCGGCACAGATACGAAGGAACAGGTCGGATTCCGCTTCCGCACCAAGAGCGCTGACGACCCCGATGCCTGGGCGCAGTTCTCGACGCTCACTGACTTCTACATCGAGTGCAACAACTTCGCAGGCGTAACGGCCCTGCAGGTCGGGTCGGCCAATTGTGCCGTCTCGGTGGGCGTTGTCCGCGGTGCTGCTGTGGAAGTTGGCGGGAACGCCGAGGGCACGCCGGATAACGTCACCCTGGCCGACGTCACGGTCATCGACGCGCCTGGTTACGGCTTCGAAGTCTCTGCCGACGTCAACCACGTCACCTATTCTGGCTGCAAGGCCATCAACGCCACGACGGCCGGCTTCCGCAACGAGGCCAACTACACGACCTATATTGGGTGCTCTGCCCCGGGGACGACAACACCTCACTCGACATCCAGCGGTGCGGCGCCCACGGAAAAAATCATCGGCCGCACTGGCGCCAACTGGCTAACCGAGTCCAGTGGGTCGAGCTTCGCTGAGCTGATCGCCAAGGGCGACGATACCAACGTAGACGTGCGCGTCAGCCCCAAGGGGTCCGGCTCTGTCGAAATGCGCTCCCGGGGGTCGCGTGCCCTTCGCGCCACGAACCCCGCTGGGACGCTGGTCAACTGGGTCGACGTGCACGGATCGGCCGCCTCCTCGCCTCCTGACCTGTCGGCAGTTGGCAGCGATACGAATATCTCTTTGCTGCTGCAACCCAAGGGCACCGGCAAAGTCCGCTTCGGGACACGCACAGCGTCGAGCGACGTGGCCATCACCGGCTACGTCGAGATTGAAGACTCGGGCGGAACGATTCGGCGGCTCGCGGTGATTGACTGATGCTCGCCCTCCGTCTCCTCCTGGCCTGGCTCGCCCGCCTTACCCCTCTCGATGGCGACGGTGAATCTGAGCCCTACGACACGCACCGCACGGTGGATGACTGATGTCTTCCCGTTGCCGCACGAAAAAATCCCCATGAAACTCATCCAATCCCCTCTCCGCTACGCCTCGGTGTGGCTCCTCGGCCTGGCTGCCACCATCGCTGGGCTCGAGCCGTTCCTCCCTGAGCTGGCCAAGGTGCTGCCCGAGCACTGGTACGGCTACGCCTCGGTCCTGATTCTCGTTGCCCGCGTGATCCAACAGGGTCCGCCCAAACCTCCGGACGGAGGCACGTCAGCCGGCGCCGTGGCCCTTCTCCTGGCGTGCCTCCTGTCCGTTCCTAATGTGGCTTGCACCAAGCAGGAGGTGGCCAAGACGGTCGACCAGATCGCTTGTGCCGCCAAGGTCGAAGCCCGCGAGACGCTCATGCTCTATGCGGCGGGCTGCATCGACCTCGAATACCAGCCGACCGGCAAGTGCTCGGACGACCAGATCGACACCATCATGACGCCGTTCGACGTCGAGGGGGAAGCATGCTTTCAGAACTGATTCCGGAGATCGTAGGCGGCGTGGTTCTGCTGCTTTCTGGCGGCGTCGGAGCCGTGAAGCTTCAAGCGTATCGCAAGGCGCGGGCTGCGAAGCGGGCGGCGCTGAAGTCGGGCAACCATTAAGCCCGGCTGAATAGTTCGAATGACCAACGAACGCGCCCTCATCGTGGCCTTCGCGCTGCTCGCTGCGCTTTGGCTCGCGTCGAGGTTGGCGGGCGGGAACAAGCAATGACCATCGGCAAGTGCTCCGGCATCCACACGCGCATCGTCGAGCGCTGCGAATACGAGTGCGTCGAGTGTGGCCAGCGTCTCACGTCCGAGAGCGGGCCGAAGCCTCTCTACTGCATCGGGTGCGCTGAGGAGATGGGGAGCTGTGCCCTGTGTGGGCGGGAGCTGGAAGTCGATGAGTAACCTGAGGCCCTTCCCTGTTTTCCCTGACCACGTTTTCGGCTCACGCAGCCGCGGCAACCTCGTTGGCGTCATGCCGTCGCTGGTCAAGGTGGCCGAGCTGGCCATCCTGCTCTGCCCCTTCGACGGGACCATCATCGATGGTGGCGGGCTCAGAACGCAGGCCCAGGCCGAAACCAATGCGGCCGCCGGCACTGGCATCGCGAACTCCCGTCACCTTCGCCAGTCCGACGGCTGGGGCCATGCCATCGACCTCATTGCTCTGACCAAGGGCAAGATCGACTGGAACAACCTGCCGGCGTTCAAATCGATGGCGCACGCGGTGAAGATCGCCAGCGCCATGCTCGTCACGCCCATCAGGCAGGGCTGCGACTGGAACATGAACGGCATCATGGGCGAGGCGGGAACGAAGGAGTGGGACTGGCCGCACTTCGAGGACCCGCTGCCCCATCTGCTCAAGAAAGCCGAATCCGAGATGCTGCGCTTCCGCGAAGAACTCTCGCGCGAAGGCTGGGATCTGACGCCTCCGAACCTTGCTGCCTGAAAGACGCATGAGCGACCAAGACAACACGCGAGACACCGACATCCTCCCTCCCCGCGACGAGCGCGACACCCTGCCACCCGGAGAAATGGAGGACCCGGCCACGCTGCTCGCGTCGGTGGCCATCCAACTCGATGGCGTAAGCCGAGCGCTTGCCGGCATCGCACGGGACCTTGCGCTGGTGATGGGACAGAGCAAGAGCCACGGGAAGACACTGGGCGTCCACGACGATCGCCTGGCTGCCCTGGAGGCCGACATGATGGAGCTCAAGCGGACCGTCGGCGATCTCGTGGGCGACGGGCGGTAACGAAATGGCTGACCGAGATCCACGCCGCGCGCATCCGGGACACGATCCCAGTATGCCGCCTCCGAAGCGCGTTCTCGGCGTGGACATCCGACCCAAGCCGGAGCCCGAGGAGTCCCCGGAGAGTCTCCGCGGTGGCCTCTCGCCTCGGACGCTTCTCGCTGCGGCCATGCACGCTGGTAAGCACTGGACGCCCCGCGGGGTCGCTGTGCTCCTGATTGCCGTCGGCGCCGTCGCTTACTTTGCCCTCGGGCGCGAGAAGGGCCTTCAGCGCATCGCCATCGCGGTCTCGACTTCGGGTCAGTCCTACAAGGAACTGAAGTCCGAGATCACAACGCTCCGCGCGGAACTGGCCAAGCATGCGCAGGAAGAGAAGCTCGGTCGCGAGGACATGGCCGGCAAGATCGCCCTACTCCGCGAGCAATTCGAGTCACGGACCAAGCAGATCCAGTCACGCGCCGAGGAGCAACAGCGCCAGATCGGCATGACGTGCGACCTCGCGAGCGTAAACAACAAGGGCAAGCCGCACCCGAGCTGGTGTTTCGGCGAAGACCTCGTGACGCAGTTTGGGCCGCCGCCGCTGGGCGCGCTGACTCCGCTCTTCACGACGCAAGCGCCATGGCAGCGCAAGAACTGACCTAACCGCAGCGCCCCCTCGCGCCGCATCCCCAATCACACCCGCGGCTTGGCCGACGGGAGGAGCACATTCATGGCCTACATCACAGATAGCGCACTCGACGCCGCAATTGCCTACCTCGTCACCAATGCCGAGGAACTCTGGATCATTTCCGGCGCCTCCGACCCGGCCGACTATGCCGCCGCACTTGCCGCGAAGCTCGGAGAGAAGCTTGCTCCGACCTTGAGCGCTCCGCAGAACGGAGCAAGCAACGGCCGACGCACAGTGGTGAGCGCTATCACCGACGGCGAAGTCACCGCAACCGGCACGGCCACCCGATGGGTACTCGTCAAGACGTCCGGCACGCCTGCGCTCTTGACGTGCCAGACGCTGTCGTCATCGCAAGGGGTGACCGACAACAACACGTTCACCCTCGGCGCCTTGTCCGTGACCATCCCCGACGCGGCGTAACGACTGACTGACCCATGGCCGTCTCGCGCCTCAGTGATTTCGCGTCGACCTCGACGACTGCGAATGCGGAGCGTTTCGGCTCGTGGACGCTATCGGGCGGTGACCGGATCACGCTCGAAGCCGTCGACCTGAGCGGCACGGGGACTGCGGCGAATATCCGCGCGTCCGTCGGCGGCGTGCCCATGCGCGTTGTCGCAAGCGCAACGCAGCAGACGACGCGCGGGGTGATTGCCTTCGAGCTGCTCGCGCATGAGCTTCCGCCAGCGGGCGCGCGCGTTGTCCGGGTCTACTGGCCCAGTGCGACGCGCATTCATGTGACCGGCGTCGAGTGGTCGGGCACTCGCCAGCGGCCAACGCCCAGCGGGGACGTATTCTTCGCCACGAGCGCCAGCGCTCAGAACGCGAACCTGACGGCCACGGCTCCGACGAACGGGGCCGCGCTCCACATGATGTGCTGGTACGCCGGCACGTCGTCGTGGACGCTCGGCAGCGGTCAGACGAAGATCGGCTCGGACAACCAGCAGACCACGTTCCTGTCGGTCGGCGGGTACGAGACGGGGCTCTCGTCTGGTTCGCAGGCTTCGGACTGCTCGGTCGCGGCTGCCGCAGCTGCCATCGGGCAGATCTGCATGGTCATCGCCGAGGACGGGCAGGGCGTGTCTGCCCTCGACCCAGCCGACGGGGCGACTGGCGTCAGCACAACGGCCGATCTGGAGCTGACCACCACGGCCACAGCTGCGAGCGGCGGGTCCGGGTCGGCTCGCGTGTACGAGACTGCGTCGCCGAGCGCGAGCGCGGTCATTGATGCGCTCGAGGAAACCGGAAACTCGACGAACGCGACATCGATCAGCGTCGGGATCTCCTCGCTCGGAAGTCTCACCGGCAAGCGTTTGGTGATCGCGATTGCCCACGACGGTGGCGCGAGCGTGCTCACGGACGACGGAAGCCCGAGCCCTTTCAACGGAGCAATCCGCGCGACGGGTATGCTCATCGTCTGGCGCGAGTGTGATGGGAGTGAGCCATCTTCGTACGGGTTCACGGCCAACCCCGGCGAAGGCCTGGCCGCTGTCGCGTTCGAAATATCCGGGCATGACCCAACGAAACCGCCCGTGTTCGCGGTCGCGGAAGGCAATAGCTCAGCCCCCAACCCGCCTTCAGTTGCTTTTCCGTGGGGCACAGAGCCCACACTTATGCAGACCGTTGTGCGAGCCGACGGTGGCGCGACGTTCTCCGCATTCCCGACGGATTACACGCATCAACAGGGCAGCGAGACAACGGCACACGGGACAGTCGGTGACCGCGCTTGCATTGGCTACGCGGCGCGCACCGGTCTCACTGGCGGCAGTGATGACCCCGGCACGTACACGCTCAGCGCCGGCGAGCTTTGGACGGCAGTCTCCATCGCCCACGCTCCAGCCGACCCGAGCGTTCTCGTCGAGACGATTGCTGTCGGGTCCTGGAACTTCTCGGGCACGACGGTAACAATTCCAAGGTCGGAGACGCTTACTGGCTCCGCCGCGCACCACGTCCAGCTCGATGCCAACGCCCTTCAGGACTACGAGGGCATCTATTCGCGTACGGCGTGGAACTTCACGACGGACGCGGGCGGGGCTGGCGAGGACGACCTCACGGGGAACGACCTTGCAGCAGGGTCTCCGTCGCTCACGTCTCCGGCCCTTGGGCAGATCCACGCCCTATCGGCCACCGATCTCGCGACTTCTGCCCCCAGCCTGACCGCGGGCACGCTTGGTCAGATCCATGTGCTCACGGGCACCGACGTTGCCACCTCGGCGCCGGGCCTCACTGCCGGCACCATTGGACAGACGCACGCGCTGGCGGGCCAGGACGTCGCGGCGGAGGCTCCGGCGCTCACCTCGGGGACCCTGGGGCAGACCCATGGGCTCACCGGATCGAACCTGACCAGCGGCGTCCCTTCGCTGACCTCGCCCACGGTCGGGCAGGTACATGGCCTGGCCGGAGGCGACCTGGCAGCGGCGGCGCCAACCGTCCAGCAAGTCACGCTCGGACAGGTCCACCAACTCACCGGCAACGGGCTCGCCTCGGGTGCGCCAACGCTGTCGCCCGGGTCGCTCGTCGGGTCGGTCGAGCTCGAAGCAAACGACCTCGCTGCCGGCGCGCCAAGCCTCACGGCGGGGACTCTGGGTCAGAGCCATGTCCTGGCGGGTGCGGACCTCACCACGGGGCAGCCTGGGCTCACCGTTGGTACATTCGGCCAGGTCCACGCCCTGACCGGGCTGAACCTTTCGGCGGGCACTCCGACCCTGACAGCCGGGACGCTGGACGAGCCGGATGCGCCCGATCCACCCACCCCCACCGGCCCCTGGACAGACACCCAAAGCCCGCCCGTGGCTTCCGGCGCATGGACGGACACCCAATCCCCGCCGGTCGCGAACGGGCCGTGGGCACGAGAAGAGTTGGCCGCTTGAGGACGCCATGACGCAAAACATCACCTTTCGCCGAGGCACCACGTTCAACAAGGGGCTCCCGCTCGACAGCGCCGCCAGCTACTACGCGAAGATCGCATTCACGGTGCGCAGTCGCATCCCCGATTCGGAGACAGTGCTCGACGACGAGGATGCCGACGTGGTCGCAACGGCGAGCACCGAGGATACCGACGAGGACGATGGCGACGTGGTCGCAACCGGAAGCAGCGTTCAGGTGATCTTCGCAGCAACGGTCACCAAGACCTGGCCGCGCGGTAGGCTCTACTACGAGCTGAAGGGCATCACGGCCGATGGGTTCGTTGGGCCACCCATCGAGACCGGCGAACTCATGGTGACGGCCGACTACGTGCGCTCGGTGCCTGAAACGCCGGCGCCCTGACCACCCTCCCGACGCCGGGAACACGCCCCTTGCTCTTCACCGGGCGAGGGGCGTTTTGCTTTTGTGGCCTACGGCTTCTTCTTCCGATCGTCCCAGGTCTCGATGAGCCTTTCGCTCACTGCGCGCCCTTGCTCGCGACTGGTGATCCGCATGGTCACGACGATTGGAACGTTCACCATCTTGACCATGCCATTCACGATGCCAAGGCGCCGCTCCATCGGCATGGGCGACAGCTCGACAGGGTCACCCGGTACCACCTTTGGCCCATAGATGCCGGCCAGCATAATCGACTTGCGCAAACGGCGTTCGACTGCGTGGATGTGCGGCTCGTCGTCGTCTTGCATCACGACGCAGTCTGCATCCAAGCCAGCTTGGCGTCTACGGCTCCAGTGCCGGCAGCCGCCTCTTCCCATCCGGAGGCCTCTCCCGCCCCTTCCTGACGCGCAGCGACTCCCACCACTCCCTCGGCGTCCCATGCCAATCGAGGAACGCCTGGGCGGCCGCACGCGCTGTCTCCGTCCGCTCCTCGGGCGTCGGCTCCCGGTACCACCAGAGCTCGATGATGGCGCGGCGCTTGGTCAGGTCGTCGTGGACCCATGCGCTCTGCAGAAGCTCGTGCGATCCCCGCACTGCCAGATTCACAGCTCCCGGGAAATCCCCGTAGTAGGCGCGGCTCCGCTTGTGCGGGTCGGGCTCGGCCAGGACGTCGCTGCCAAACTTGCCGGCGGGGCCCAGGACGTCGGGGGCGATGGGCATGGGACGACCAGCCTGCCGCCAGCTGGTGGGCGGGGCAAGGCGGGCTAGGAAGTACCCTGACCGGCTCGTGAATTGGGCGGGCGCTTCCGCCGCCTCTTCCGCTTCGCCGCAAGCCTCGGGTCCAGCAAATCGCCCCACCTCGGGTCACGCACCATGCAATAGGTTCGGGCCTGGCTGCCACAGGGGCACGGTGGCGCCATCAGGCCGCGAATACCGTCGGCGGCCGCAAAGGGGATGGTGGTGCGCCTCTCGCGCCCACAGTGACGGCACGTCGCCGTGATGGGCTCCAGTTCGTGCTTCTTCGCCCAGGCCTCGGGGTCTTGGCCGTGGATGACGAGGAAGTCGTCGGAGGAAACGATCATGGGCGAGCCTGTGCCTCCAGTGCCCGCAGTGCCGCTATGCACCTCTCGGCGTCGAACATCCCAACGTGGCACTCGGGCTCGGACAGACCAAGCTGCTTGGCGAGCCACGCGTAGGTGTCACCCCTGCGCGCCTGACGGTTCCTCGGGTGCGCGCTCAGCCAGCGACGATCGAGCAATTCGTGAACCTCGGAACGGAGGCGACGAAGCGCGGCATTGGCCAAAGTGCCGAGCGGCTCCTTCGTGTTCGGATGGCAGCCGACGCGAGCATCACACGGCCAGCAGACCCAGAACGGCTTCTCTGCAAGGTCGGGACGATGCGGGAATACGTCGATGCCGTAGGCCAGAGTAGCCACGCTCGCGCAGAATGGGCAGACAGGTTCCCGAGTCGAGCCAGAGGTTGCTCGCTTCGCTGGGAATACGACCGGATCTGGGGCGGCAGGCTGAGCGAGAGACAGGCACACCTTGCAGGTCACGAGTGACCAATTGAAGCGTAGCCGTGCCCGCGCCTTCCTCGTTCGCACGCCGCACAGCGCGGCGCCGGTTGGGCCACAGAAGAAGTGCTTGGCGTTGCTCATGGCGAGCGGAGCGCCTCTGCCCATCGGGCGTACTTGGCAGCACGGGCGCCCGCGTGTGCCAGGACGGCCTTGGTGTAGTTGGCATCACGGTCAGCGCAGTCGAGGGCCACGCTCCGCCAATACTCCGCCCGCCTCTCACACTCCCGCGCCAACAGCCTCCGCCGCGAGCGGTACTGGGCGAGGTAGCCGGACACCAGGAGGAAGCGCTCGGCTTCATCCACCGCGTCGCGGACATCTAGCCACGTCTGCCCGTAGACCTCCTGGACATCGGGGAAGTCGAAAACGGCGATGTAGCGCCAAAGGCCCTGACTGGTCCTGTAAACGCCCAGGGTCAGATGCCTACCGAGCCGCACGTTGGCCTGGTTGTCATCGTCCCACTTGAGCGCCAGCGGCCCAACGCGGAGGGGTTCGCGGTCAGTCATGGGAACCACCCGGCGCCTTGCCATCTCCACCGCAGCGCTTGCACTGTCGATACTTCGTGCCTTCGTAGATGTTCCAGCCAGCCCACTCCTGCCCGTCTCCGTAGCAAGCGTGGCACTTGCCGGTCGTTTGCTCGTAGTCACGTTCCTCCTGGGCGACCTCGCCTTGTGTGACGACGACGCAGTACGTTTCGTCGCAGTCGCGCCAGGTCTTTTGACCCTTGCGCTTGCCGCTCTTCAGCAGCCTCGGGACGCCGCCCTCCATGAGGGCACCGTCGGTACCGACGACCTTCCAGGAGAAGAACTCGAAGCCATCAGGCAGCGTTCCCTGTTCAGCTAGTTTGCGCATGCCGACGCGCTCTCGATGCCCAACGTCCGTCATCGCCTCTTCCCCTCCCGCCTCGCCACCTCGCCCGGCTCGCAGCCCTTGCACTTTCGCCAAGGCGCGAGCTTCGCCAGGCGGCCGCATCCGCTGCATCGGCGGACGAGGCAGAGATGCTCGGCCGACGGACGCAGGCCGACGGTTTCGGCTTGGCGGCGGGGTTGGGGGTGGGCGGGGGTCATGGTTCGTCTGCCTCAGCAATTTGAATGTCGATGACGCGCAGCCTCTTGGCGCACTCCAACTCGACAGCACGACGCATGGCACGGAGCGCGCGCAGCCTCGTCGAGTAGAGGGGGATGGCTAGTTGCCTGGCAGAAATAGAGCCGATCTGGCCGTGGCGACTGGCCTCGCTCCACATGGCATCGATCGTCATCGAGTAGGTGTTGAAGATGTAGCCCGTTGTCCGCGTTAGGTTCTCGAATGTCGGCGCCGGGATGTCCGGTTCCGTGTCCGCGTCGGTGAACCTGAGCGCCAATCGGGTGCGCAGTTCTTCGACTTCTGCCTGTTCTTTCTTGTTCACGCTGCCTCACTTTCTGCGGCGCTAATGTTGGCGCGGACCAGGGCCTCTGCATTGAAGGGCGAAACGCTGTTTCCGACGAGCATCACCTGCGCCGTTGTTCCCAGCGGCTTGCCGTTCTTCATGATGGGGTCGAGCACGTAGTCGGCCGGGAAGCCCTGGGCGCCCGCGAGTTCGCGAGGCGTGAGCCATCGCATGCCAATGTCGGCGATTTCGAGCGACACATCGAAGAGCCCGCCCTGGCGCTTGGTCGATCCGTATGCGCTGAGCAGCTGCCGCACTTCCGTGTGCCGATGCCCAAGGCCGCTCGCGACCACGAGCGCGTGGTGGTCCTTGCAGGTGACGGTGCCGAGGGGTGACCGAAGCGACTGGCCCGGTGAGCCGTTGCCTCCGAAGTGCTTGGCAATGAACGCCACGACGAGCGCATGTTTGATGCCGCCCGCGACGATGGTCCCCAGGGGCTTGCGGATATCGAGGCACCTCGGATCCTGCCCCTGGCGCTCTCCGTAGCCGCGCTGAATGAGCGTCGCAGCCAACTCCGGACCAACCATGTACGGGTCACCCGCGAGAACGAACTTCTCCATGCCCCGCGCGATCCGGCGCAGCGTGGCCGATGTCAGAGGCTTCTTGCGGTCGAAGACACTCGGAACCGGCAGGGTCCAATCGATGACCTCGGCGGCGGCGCGGTAGGGAATGAGACCAGGACCATGAGTAGGAACTGGCCAGCGAATTGGCTCGCCATCGCGCCTGGCCACTACGAAAAGCCGCTTCCTCGACGTCGGGGCCCCGTAGTCACACGCCGACATTTCGCGCCACTCGACGACGTAGCCGGCGCGCTTCAGCTCCGAGACCCAGCGGCGGAACGTGGCGCCCCTGCGATCGGGGCAGCGGGTGCCATCCCGTAGCAGCGGCCCCCAGTCTTGGAACGCCTCGACGTTCTCTAGCATGATGATTCGCGGCTTTGCTTCGCGGGCCCAACGGTTCACGACCCAAGCCAGTGAACGCACCTTCATGGCGAGCGCGCGATCGAGCGGTTTGCCCTTAGCGCGCGAGAAGAACGTGCATGTTGGAGAGGCCCACAGGAAGTCGACGGGCTCGCCTCCGGTGACGTCAAGCGGAGCGTAACTCCAGACATCACCGCGCAGGTGCCGCGTCCCCGGGTGGTTCGCTTTGTGGACAGCGAGCGCGACCGCCGAGTGGTTGATAGCCACATCGACGGGCTCACCAAGGGCCGCCTCGATGCCGGTGCAGGTGCCGCCCGCTCCGGCGAAAAGCACGACTTTCAGGCCGCGGCTCACTCCGTCCCCCTCAAAATCCTCCGCTCCGCAGTCGGCTCCGGCGGCAGGGGATAGGTCGTCAGCAGAACCATCGCGCCGTCGCCAATGGCACCGGCAAGCTCCCGCGCTTCGGCGTATCCGCCCTGTCCACTGAGTTCGCGCAGGTCACGCGAGACGACGCGCCACGGACCTTTCGGCATGGGCAGGCGCGAGAGGATGACCGACTTGTAGACGGCTTCCTGGCGCTGGCGGAGGGCGGGGTTTTTGGAGCGGTAGCGGGTCATGCGAAAAGCTCCGTCTGCGTGGGGTTCTCTTTGGCCTTGGGCGCAGGCGCCACGTAACCAAGCTCGGCTACGCGCTGGAGCGACCACCAATCGATTCGGGCTCCGGCGACGCGGAAGCTCAGTTCTTCCCACTCGCTTCCGTGGAACTCGAAGCCCTCAAGCTTGCAGGCGATGCCCGTGGTTCCACTACCCATGTGGGAATCGAGGCAGCGCCCACCTGGTCTCGTGACGAGCCGAACCAGGTAGCGCATCAGGTCGATGCCCTTCACGGTGACGTGGGGATTGCGGCCGTCAGGCAGCCAGTCGAGCCCTTCGAGCCCGGCGTCCTTCTCGTTCCTAATGGGCTTCGGGTGGTAGAAAAAGCGCGATGCACCGCCTGAGTCCCCGCGCGCGTGCGCCGGGTTGCCGTCGATGGCCCCGAACATCCCGCCCTCGTAGTCAGCCCGATGCTTCCCACCTCCAGACATGCCAGGGCGCTCTCCGCTCTGTTGGTCGATGAGGGCTCCGGCGATGTCGTCGCAGAGGACGTTGGCTGGCCAGCGACCGAGCGGCGGTGGCTCCCAAGCCGTCTTCACCTTGGCGGCCAGCGGAACCGCTCTGCCTGTCTCGTCACCCGGTCGGTTGAACCCGTGGCCAAATCCCCGCTTGCTCGGGTCGTTCTCCCAGTCCGCTTCAATCCGACACCCATCAATATTCAACGCCCCCGTCCCCCACTTCAGGACGTTCTGGGTGAGCGTCAGTCCCTTCTCGAGCGGCTTGCGGGCTACGATGATGGGCTCATGGGCTGGCTTTAAAGCGGGGGCCCAGCCCTCCCACTCCTTGGCTGGCTCGGTGATGGGGACGACCTTCGCGGGGACACCGCGCGCGTCGGTGTTTGCTCCGTAGGTGCCGCCCTTCTCCTTGGTGGTCTGCGCTGCGTTGCCGGTGAGCGTCCGGGTGCCGACGACCTTCCGCTCGGCCCCGAGCTTCTTGTCGATCGTCTTGTCTAGGGTGGAGCCCTTGGGCATCCCCTCGCCGTGCAGATATTGCATCTGGTCGCGAATCTCGAAGCCGGCCAGGCGTAGGGCGACTTCGGTCAGGCCGACCGTTGCGGACCCACCGAACACGAGCAGGTGAGCGCCGGGCTTGAGCACGCGCAGCACCTCGCGCCAGGTGTCTGGACCGGGGACGCACTTGTCCCAATCCCTTTGCATGAAGCCCGATCCTTTCGGCTCGTAGACTTCACCCGCCATCCACGCTGTGAGCATGGCTTTGGCGTCGATCAGAGCATTCAGCCCGTAGGGCGCGTCATCGACACTGCTGTCGAAGAAGTTGTCCTGGTAGGCGCGGAGCACCTCGCGGCAGTCGCCGTGATGGAGCGTGGGAGCGCTCATCTACTCCGCAGCCTCCCCGTCGCCGAAAACGTCGTTCCCGTAGTTCGGATCGGCCCACGGACACCCTTCGGCGTGCCCGGGTCCTGGGTCGTCGATGTCGCCGTCCTCGCACGAGCAGATGATCGCGCGGTCCCAGCGCCAGGTGTCGAAGCCAACAGCGCCGAAGCCCACGCAGACCAGCATCAAGTCCTTTGGATAGGGCGCGTCCGCTCCGATGAACGTCATCCGCGGCGAGAGGCCAAGGACCAGCGCCTTGCCGTGGATGTGCTTGGCGTACCACTCGGTGCCGATCGAGGCCGGCACGAGCATCAGCGTCCAGCGCTTGATCCAGCGGCACTCGTCGGTGAGCTTCTGGGCCCAAGGGGCGATGTTGGCGAAGGGCGGGTTGAGAAATGCGACGCTGGCGAACCCTTCGTCTTCGGATGGCGTTCGCAGTGAAGCCCAGCTCTGTCGGAGCGAGTCTTGCTCGGGCGTGAAGTGGTATTTGACGCCGGCAATCTGCTCGCCAGCCGTTGCCGCCAGGTCGAACGTCGGACGCCCGAATCGCTTGACGATGGCGTCGATGAACTCGGGCGGAGTGCGCCAGTCTTGCTTGGTTTTGGTCACGCCTCCGCCCTCCCCTCCGCTAAAACCCCGCAGAAAATCAAATCCCCGGCCTCCAGGCGCAGCTCCCCGGGCGTCAGCTGGCGGGCCATGGCGGACAGTTGGAACAGGCGCCAATTGAGGGCGCGGGTGAGGGAGGACTGGGTGGGGGAGAACATGGCGCTCACCCCGCCACCCGTGCACGAATCTCGCTCAGCGTGTGCTCACGGACGAGCTTGCCGTCACGGAACACGTCGACCAGGAGGTTGCCAGGCACGTGCTCGTCGAGCCGGTGGCGCTCGGTCCAGTAGAGCGTCCCGTCCTCGTTCCGGCGCACCGCCACTCGCCCGCGTTGCGAGTTCTTGGTGCCGTCGTCGGTCTTCGGCGTCTTGAAGATGTGGACCTCGCCGCCGTTTTTCCGAACGAGCGTCGACTTGAGCGCGAGCCCGAACGAGTCGCGGGTCTGGTACTGGTACGTGTAGGAGCCGATCCCTAGGACAACGTTCGTGCTGGCAAATCGCTTTTCAGCCAGGCGAGCCAGGATCTCCCCCTGGCGCCCGAGCGTGATGGCGTCGCCGTAGATGAGGCCGACGTGCGGATCGAGGCACCTGTAGCCACGCTCGGAAACGGTGCCCCCGAACGTATTCCACAGCACTTCGATGGCCCCGGCGCGTTCGGCTGCCGACGGGGCCCGCGGATCGCCGCAGATGATTTTCACCGGGTCGCCGGAGTCCGGGCGAATGACCAGCTTGCCGTCGCGCACCATGATGACGTCCTTCAGGCTCGGCAGGATGCGCGTCATCACGTCCCAGAAGTCGTAGCCATCGGAGACCACCGAGACGATGCCGCTCGGGTGAACGTTCGTGATGATGTGCCGAATGTATTCCTCGTCGTCGCCGTACGCGCACTGCACGGAGTGCTCGGTCGCGGGGACGCTTGTGCCCACGAGTTCCTTTTCGACGTTCGCCCCGTAGTAGAGCTCGTGGGCCTCGATGGCGGGGATCGTGTCGGTGCCGGCAAATGACAACAGGTGGCCCATGCCCGAGCCGATGGCAGCTTCCAGGCAGCCCATGCCGCGCATCGAGAAGTCATGGCCCTGGAACTGGCAGAAGTCCGTCGAGCCGACCGTTGCCAGCGCCGCGGCGTCGAAAGCCTTACGGTACCGGCGCGCGATCGTGGCCGACGTGCTGGGTTGCCAAAGCTCGACCGACATCAGGGTCTCGATGTAGTTCGTGAGCCAGAAGAACCGCGGGTCGGTGTTTTCCAGCGTCATGACGGGCATTCGCAGTGGGACGACCGTGCCCTCGTCGAGTGCCCGAATGCGGAGCGGCAGGTAGCCGAGATGCCACAGCTGCTCGATGTGGCTGACGTCGGGGTCCTGGTCGCCGAGGCAATTCGTGATGATGCGCCGATAGCTCTGAGTCACCTCGGAAAGCGACGCCTCGAAGAACGTGCGCTGGAACTGGTCCAGGATCCGGTGCTTCAGAAACGCCTGCAGTCCGAACCAGACGAACTCGCTGCAGCCTGGGACACGCGAGCCGCGCGGGGTCCAGGTCGAGTAGACCAGCTCGGTCCCTGGCGGGTACATCTTCCGGTGGGCGATCTTGTAGAAATCAGCCAAAAGCATGGGGTTGGTATTCACAGGCTCTTCTCTCCTTCGGGCGTGAAAATCCGGTCAATGCCGGCGGCGAATAGGGGCTCCAGTCCGCGGCTGAAAATGCCGTGGCTGACGAACAGAAAGACCGACTCGGCGCCCTGCTCTCGGAGCAGCTTGGCCAGTGCAATGAAGGTGGCTCCGCCGTCGCAGATGTCGTCGATGATCATGGCACGGTGACCACGCACGGCGCCGTCGACTCGCGTTCCGGTGATGACTCCGGTTTCCTGGTCGCGAACTTTCGAGGCGACGATTCGCCACTGGCCATCGGCCGCAACCATGTTGCCGTAGCGAGCGAGTGCCCCCGCGTCCGGGAAACACCACGCGTCGGCGCCGCATGTTGCGTAGGCCTCTCGGGCCTCGCGCTCGAAGGTTCGGATTTCTACCTGAAACCCGTGTGCCCTGGTCAGCTCATTCTGAAGCGGCAGAGCGTTGTGCGGGTCGTAGAGGACCACGCGCTTTGGGTAGAGTTTTGCCAGTAGCCGACTGAAGGTCAGAAGAGCAAACGTCCGATCATTGGCAATCTCCTTGTCTTGCCTTGCGTAGGGCAAGTACGGCAGGTGGATCTCGAAGAGTGCCCCGCGCGCACTCAGTAGCGAGCAGAGCTGGGCAAGGTGCATGAACTCGCCCTCCGACTCGAAGCGCCAGACGATGGACACGGAGATGCGGTCGAGATCCTCTTCCGGCAGCTTCCAAACCTGGCTCGTCTTGTCCGGGAAAATGGTTGGAGTGACGGGCTTGCCGTTCAGTGTGAGCATCGTGATTCCTTAGTTAGTGACGCGGCAAGCCCATCAAGCCGGGTGGGTTCATGGGGAATGATGGGATCCCGGGAGAGGGGCCTGCCGCGTCGGTCCCAGCAGCGGGCTTTCGAACCCGCTCACCTCCGCGCCCCGTAGTGAGAGCGCGGTGGGCCATCGATGGGCTGGGGGGGGTGGTTTCAGGCGGCGTCATCCGTTGCGGTGTCGTCGCCCTTGTCTTTCCCGGTCGCGTGAAGCGTCATCGGGATCGGCCGTCGCCTCGGCAGTTGCACCTCGACCTTCAAGTCTCGCGGGATATCCGGGCTGCCGTACACGCGCACAGCTGGCTCGCCGTTCCACTCGGTTGGGAACAGGACGATGCGCTTGCCGATCCAGTCGGCCAGGACGCGACCGAACATCTCGCGGATGCAGATGCCGTTCGTCTTATTCAGGGCAAGCTGCTTGTCGGTGCCGCGGAAGGTGATGATGCCTTTGACCTTCTCGCCGCCCTCGTTGCTCGGCAGCTTCTCGGTGTCGATAGAGGCGACGGTCAGGGTGACCTTCTTTCCCTTCAATTCGCCTGCTTTGAGGAACCGTCCTGGGAACAGTTCGTCCCAATCGACGGGCTTTTTTCGTGCTGGTTCGTTCATGTGCTTCTCCTGTTTGGCGCGGCAGTATTTGAGCCGACGCCGTGTTGGCGGCCTCAGATGAGGCCGAGATCGCTGAGGTCATCGTCATCGTTCGGCGACGCCCACTTCGGCAGCTTGAATGGCAGGATGTCGGGCGAGATGCCGGGCCATGACCCCGTGCGCTCACACTCGACCAGTCGAACCAGCGCCTGCTCGTACAACTCGCGACCGACGCCAAGCGGTTCGTCCTCGAGTTCGTAGACAACCACGTCGAACGGCGCGACGGATTCGGCGGCAATCAGGACGGCGCCGCGGACTTCGTTGTGCGCCGCGCGGTAGCCCTCGACGTAGAAAGCCTGCTGAGCGTGGTAGAGCAACTTCGCCGCGCTCGACGCGAACGCCCACGGCTCGGCGTTGGTCGTCGTCTTGAGGTCGATGATGTATGTCCGCCCAACGCCATCGACTCGACCCTTGCAAAGGACGCCGGTGGCGCGGTCGGTCCACTGGATCGGCAGCTCGACTTCGATGTCTTCGATCAACCGACGTGCGGCCGGGTGAGCGCGGACGGCGCTCGCTACGGCCTGGATGCGGTCGTAATCGTCCTGGTCGAGAAAGAGCGCGCCTTCGTTTTCGGATCTCCATTCGTCCCGCTTCTGGCGATTCTTGCTGCTCTGGAGCGGGCCAAAGTCGGGCTCTACGAGATAGCGCAGACGGAACTGCTGGGGCTCCAATGCGGCAACGTGGACAGCGGTCCCGAAGCGCATGGCTGCCGTCTCCTTCGGCGGCGCCTTGAGCGCGTGCTGGTAGTGCAGCGGCGAGCGCAGGATGTGCTTCAGCGTCGACCAATTGACGCCGGGCAAATCGGCGTAGTCGGCAAACGGATCGATGACGCGAGCGGCTTCGGCCATTACGCCACCACCCCCAGCAAATGCCCACGGCGCCGGCTCAGCCTGGCGCACTTCCGGCAGCTGCTCTTGTTCGCCAGGCCCTTCGCGCGCCGCAGAACCTGGATCGACCGCACGACGCTGGCGCCGCAGTCACAGAGGCAGGCGCACTTGTCGCCGTCCACGCTGACGACGGTGAGGAGACCGATGCGGGTGGTGGGGGCAAATGCCGATTCAGTCGACATAAGGCACCTCCGCTCCGATGAGACTCTCGTCAGCAGAGACGGCGCGCAGGATGGCTTCGATTGTGCCGTTGCAGACCGTGAAGCCCTGGGCGCCGTACTTCATCATGCGGCGTACGCTGGCGACCGCGTAGGTGATCTTGTGGACGACCAGTCGCTTGCGCGCGAGGTCGAGCAGACCGAGGTTGCTCGCCGTGAAGGTCGAGCCATCGAAGCCGAACTGGCGAACCGTGAAGTCGAACGTGTCGAGCGCGGCTGCCAGGTTGGCGTAGTAGCCAATGCGAACGACCTGGATTGGGATCGCTTTGCCATCAAGCTCCAGGACGAAGTTGGCCGCTGACTTGCTCTTCGACGCCGCCTTCTTGAGCTTTCGCTCCTCTAGGCCGCTGACGAACTGGTCCGCCTGGGCGCCGTCCCTGAAGAAGAAGTCGAGGTCGGAGGCCAGCGGATCTTCGCCGCAGAACAGGCGCCGGACGGCCCCACCGGCCAACCACGGGCCGTTCGGTCCGATTGGCGGAAGCTGCTCCAGTGCGCCCTGAAGGCCGCCGAGACGGACGCTCCGCTCCTCCAGCTTGTCGACCGGGAAGGAGGTGACTGGAAGGGTGTTTTCTGTGCCGTCCATTACTCCGCCGCCTCCCCGCCCGCGACCAGCCCCTTGTCTTCCAGCGACTTCTTGAGGCGGGCGAACAGATCGAGAATCGTCTCAGTCGTGACCGGCGGCGTTCCGGGGATCTGCCAGTCGCACCACTCGCTCATGACGGCGGAATAGATCTGGCCTCGCTCGCCGCTCGACAGCTCCAGACAGCGAAGGTCACCTTCGATGTCGACGTCTCGGTAGGCTTCGAAGGAGCCGACGTAGTGATCATCGCGCCACGCCTGAACGTACAGACGATCGTTCAGCGGGTTTTCTGCGGTCGACGGCTTGCGCTCGATGTCGACGAACAGGGGCGCCGGCTTCAGTTCGATGCGCTTCACAGCGACACCTCGCGGCGAAGCGCTTGCAGAAGTTGCCCCTGGACCAGGCCCAGAAAGCGGGCGCGGAACGTAAGCTCCTCAACCCAGAAGCAACGCGGGGCCTCGTCGCGCATGACCCTGTCGCGAGCGTCGGTCACGCTCGCCTTGGCCTTGCGAACCTCTGCGATGGTGGAGCGGCAAAGCCGGCGTCCGCTGGCGGTGTGGCGAAAGAGTGTCATTTCAGTCAAACCTCGACCGGTAGAAATCCTCGACGGACATGCCGAAGGGGCGCGGACTGAGCGCAGGGATTGGCGCACGGGTCGGCATGAGGACGCGGCGCACGGCGGCAGCGATCTGCTTGAGCTCCCAGGAGGCGGAGAAAACGCCGGGCCCGATGTCGCCCAGGAGCGCCGTGGTCTCGGCCACCTTCTCAGCCTCGTCGGCGTAGCGAAGGGCGTCCTGGTCCCCGGAGATGACCGCGGCAGCGAAGGGCCAGCGGCGTGGGTCGACAGGTGCCGCCAAGACCACCGAGGTGGCCGGCATGCCAATCAACGTACTCATCGGTCGTCCTCCGAGCCCGAGCGGCGCGTGACGGGTGACTCGACGTGCTCCTCGATCGAGAACGACTCACCGGTGGACTCGACCTCCGAGCGCATCCGGTAGAGCTTCCAGGCGCACCAGGCGGCACCCGAGAGCGAGATGACCATGACCGCGCCGGCGATGACGTTGCCGGTGGCGAAGTCGCTGGGGCGGAGATCCGTGCCCCACTCGCCCGTCGGGGTCAGAGCGAAGATGGAGGCGCGGATGCGGCGACAGAGCGCCGTGACCAGCATGGTGAGGGCCATGCCGAGGGAGACGGGGAGGAGGCCGGCGCTCATCGCCCCCGCCCTCCCGCAATCACGGCCAGGTGCGGATGAGCCGGCAGGCACTTGGCCACCGGACGAAGCGAGGCGGGAGCGCAGGCGGCGCGGACCGTCTGACGAGCGTCGCGGCCCATCGAGCGCGCCTCCTGCAGAATGGCCACCAGGTTGCTGACGGCCAGGCTCCGGACCTTGAAGCCGGCCTTGAGCCGGTGACGGTCACCGCTCGAAAAGGTCAGCTCGATGTCCCAGGAGCGGGCAGCGGCGGCCGCGATCTCGACGCCGTAACGGCCGAGCGGAACCAGGCGGGCAGAGGTGATCTTGGGGTCAGGCATGGTGGCTTTCTCCGGGCGATAGGGGTGCCGTCTCTCCGGCTGTCACGCATGTCGCCCTGCGTTTGGGCCCGGGCCTCTCCCCGGGGTCACCGCCGTTGCCGCCGTTCAGTCGGTCGCCGCTAGACGGTATGGTTTTGTTGGAGCCGAAGTGGCCCAGGCCAGGACCCTCCGAAGAGGGCCCCAGGCCCGGGTCAGGCGGCCTTCACTCGCGTCCAGCCGGAGCGGAGGAACTGGTGGAGCCTGCCGGCGGCGTACTCGCGACCGAACTCGGTCGACTTGCCGTCGTGGGTCGTGACTCGCGTGGTCTGGAAGTCGGCCAGGAGCTCGAAGCTCATCGTGCGGCCGTTGTGGCGGTTGATGATGGTGGTCCTGGTGGCTGCGGCGTTCGTCATGTCCTAGTTATGCCGATTGGCATTGCGTATGTCAAACGGCATAGTGCCTACCCGGTGACGATTTTTCGGAAGGCGCAGAAATCACGCCTCAATAGTCACCCTGTGATCGCGGCTGTCCGACCTCCGGTTGCCGGGCCTAAGCGTTTTGGGGTATGCGCCGGGGAGCACTTAGTGACGAAAGGGGTAGGTGGTGGGGATACCTTGGAGCCCGTGGGGCAAAGCACTGCCAGTGGTCAGCGTGTCATCGCTGGCCGGTGGCGAGATAAGAGCCAGCGTCTACGAGCGCACGAAAAAGGGCCACCGGCTGGCGGTGACCCTGAGCGGCTCGAGAAAGTGGGTGTCTGAGCGCCTGATGGCGCTTGGGCTCAGCTTAGGTGCGGGTCTTGCCCTTGGGGGAGGGCGGCTCCGTCATCGTCACCGTGGGCCCGTTCTCGCCGAAAACCGGCCCCTCGCCAGTGGCCAGCCAAACGAGTGAGACCCGCGTCGCCTCAGCAATGCGGATGAGAGAGTCAGCTGTGACGCTCACGAGCCGCTCACCGGTCTCGTAGCGCGAGATCGAGGACTGGTTCACGCCGGAGCGCTCGGCGAGATCCACCTGCGACCAACTGTACAGGCCGCGGGCGAACTTGATGCGCCTCGGAAGCTCCTCAAGTTTCGGATTTAGCTCGCGTTCGCTCGGGGCCTCGTCCGTGGTGTCGGTGCTTGCCATGGCGGCTATTCCACTAGACATGGGCACCATCCGCTAATTCCGTTTGACATAGCCAATGCCGATTGGCATAACTGCCGGGTGGCTGGAGAAAGAGAAACCGCCGGGTCCGTCGAGATGCGACGGGTGACCGCTGGAAAAACCGATACGGAGCTGGCGACCCTCCTGGGCGTTGACCAGTCGACCGCCAACCGCTGGAGGAACGGCGTCCGGATTCCGGACGCAGACCGGTGGCGGGACGTCATCAGTGACCGGCTTGGCATCGATCCGGCCCTGTGGCGCCAGCCGCCCCCGGCCGCACCCGAGGAGCCAGCGGCCCAATGACCGACCTGGCCATCTTCGAGTTCTCCGGCCGCAAGGTCAGGACCGCGGGCACCCATGAGGCGCCGCTGTTCTGCGCGGAGGATGTCTGCGGTGTCTTGGAGATCGTCAGCTGGCGCGATGCCGTGAATCGGCTGCCCCAGGGCGACGTCGAGATTGTGTCGGTACAACGCGAATCCAGCAAGAAACGTGCGGCATTCGTCACCGAGGCTGGTCTCTACAAGCTCATCATGCGGAGTCGAAAGCCGCAGGCCGAGGCGTTCGTCGAGTGGGTCACGGGCGAAGTGCTCCCCGCGATTCGTCGCAAGGGTTACTACTCGGCACTCGAAGCCGACCAGGATCGCCAGACCGAGCGCTTGCTTGCGGAATGCTTCCCGCACCTGCCGAGCAAGTCGGCCCCGATCTTCCGTGAGTTGATCTCGGCGCTGGTTCGCCTGCGACGCTCGAACGAAGCCGCCAACCCGCCTTGGGCGCGCACGCTCGCCCGGCTCGTCTACGGCTGGGCCATCCGCGTCGATGGCGAGCAATCGGCGAGGCGAGCAAGGAACCCGAGCCCCAATGGCTCGCACGTCGACCACTCGATGTTCTCCGACGTCGCAACGGAAGCCGTGAAGCGCGTCGTCCACACGGGCACCGACTTCGCGCGTGTCTCGACGAGTTGGGACGACTGGAAGCTCAAGATGGAACTGGCCTTCGGAAGCAAGGCCATTCAGCTGCCGATGATGGTGCAGCTCCGCGCGTTGCCCGGGGGCCGCTCCTAAATGTCCGCCTCCCCTGTCACCCCCGTGGCCCCTCCACACCCTGCGCCAGCGGACCATCCCGCTACGGCCGATGCGCGGAGTGTTCAGCCGGCGATTGGCCAGCTCTGGCGCTCCAGCACCGGCAGCGTTTACCGAGTCACGAGCATCGACCTCTCGCTCACGGGTGATTGCGCCTACCTCGTCCTCGTCGAGTCGCCCAGCTGGACCGAGGCGCACATCTGGACCGACCTCACCTGGTTCGGCCGTTGCGCCACATTCCTCCGCCCCACCTTCCGCGCTGGCGACCACATCCACCACGCTCCGACGGGCGAGGACTGGCTTCTCGCTGCCGATGAGCACGAAGGGCGCGTCATCTGCTGCGCCTGGCCTGAAGCGCTCGGCAACGCGTCCGACTGCACGCTCGTTCGCGCCGTTTCGGATGAGGACCACGTGAAGGTTCTGCGCGCGGTGGCCGAGCACGATGGGCTGCGCGGGGTTTGGGCGCGGCGGGATTTGGCGGCGATCGAAGCTCGGAAGGGGGTTGTGTAGATGCAACCGAGCGACCTTGGCTTCTACGGCGTGCGCATTGCTGATCGCTTCGCCGTTGGCCCTATCGACGACCCGCAAGTCTACGAGGTCGAGTCGCTGTCGGGACCCGACCCGCAGTACCCGATCGTGCTCAAGAAGATCGGGCTCAGCGCGGAGAACGAGCGGGCTTGTCGCCAGTTCTTCGACGACAACCACGTAGGCTGGGATGGCGACCCTGACTTCGGCGACTTCTCGTCGCCAGAGGCGCTTCGCCAGCAGTGGCTCGAGCGGCGCATGGAGCAGGAACCTCGTTGGTTCCACCGCTCCGACGTCCGGAGGTCCGCATGAAGCGCTCTTCTGACTCGCCTGCGGTGTCCGCTGTGCCATCTGGCGCACTCCATGTCGCTCATGCCTCGCAACATGCTCACGCGCTCGGACCTGTGAAAGTGCGCGAGAAGCGCCGCACGGCTGCGCAGTGTTTGCGTGACGCGCGAGTGAAGCTCGGCTGGACCATCGGACGCGCTGCCACCAATTTTGGGGTGACCGCCCGCGTCTGGTCAGGCTGGGAACGAGGCGTGCGCGCTGATGCCGATGCACTGGCGTGGATCGAAGGCGTCGCTCGCGACTTCTCCCCGCCGAGTGAGCGAGGTGCGGCGTGAAACACATCCCCTGGCCCGTCCGCGCCATCGAGATCCCGCAGTCCGCTGCCGGTTGCAAGCGCGCGCTCCTTGCTCTCGAAGCTGAGCGCGTCGAGCTCGAACACGTGCGCGATGCACTGCCGCTGGTCGAGGTTGCCTATCGGACCCGAGTGCTTGCCGACATCACGGCGATCGATCGGCTGAGCGAGAACTTGTGCCGCCTTCGGACGGCGATGCGGAACGAAGAGATGCAGATGAAGCGGAGGTGTGCGTGAGTAAGCCTGTTTTCTTCTTCTTGCTGGCGCTGAGCTGGTTCGGGAGCGCGTTCTTTGCGCTGCGGGCCCAGGGCGAACCAGATCGCATAGCCATCGTCCATGGCATGCTTCTGGAGCTCGCGCCGTGGCATGAAGACCTGACCGAGGAGAAGGCCACCCGCTCCGATCGCTTGCACACCGTGGCCCGCGGCGTCGTTCAGGCGGCCAGCGATGCGACTTGCGCTGACGGCGACCCTGGGTGCATCAAAGCCTTTGGGGGGGGGCGCGACGAACTCGAGATCCTGCTCGTCACCGCCGCCTGGTGGGAGTCCCGCTTGGCTCGTCACGTTCACGCCGGCCAATGTCGTCCGCACGAGTGCGACCGCGGAAAGTCCCGTGGACTGGCCCAGGTCAGGCTGACGAGCGGCGTTCCCCGGGAACTCTGGGAGGCATCCGAGGGCACCGACTACGAAAACACGCTGGCCTCGATGCGGGCGGCGGCTCACGTCATGTCGCGAGCGCATTGGAAGTGCTTCTCGGGCGACCGCTGGCACAAGGTCTTTGCGGCCTACGGACGAGGCCACTGCTCGGCGACGCACCAGGTCTACGCGCGGGCATCGTGGTTTCAGCGCAAGCTGGCCGACTATCGCAAGCGCCTCGCGGCGGGAGGGGTTGAGTGATGATCGAGCGCTTCGCCCCCAGCGTCCAAGCCACCATGGCGCCCGCACCCAACGGCCCCTTCGTCCGCTACGCCGACTACGAGCAGTTGGAGTTCCGCGCGACGCGAGACCGAGCACTGGCGACTCGGATGCGCGATGCGTTGGCGAAGCTGCAGATCGAGCTGGATGCGCTGGCGAATGCGAAGCCGCGCGCCACCTCCCCGCTCTGCGCCCCCACCAGCGCCCCAAGCTCAGCTGCGGATGCGTTGACTGTCACGAGGCGAGGAAGCGAGGGCAATTTGGCTGAGAAAGACGTCACGCTGTTGGGAGGCCGACGTGCCTAAATCCTATCCGATTGAAGAGCGACTAGAGGCCCACTCCATGCCGGAGCCGATGACTGGTTGCACGCTTTGGATCGGCAGCTCGACGCCGAAAGGGTACGGCTCCTTGGGGTTCCTTGGTACCACGCGCCCCGCTCATCGGGTGAGCTACATGGTGCATGTCGGCCCAATCCCCGATGGCCTGCACGTGCTCCACCGTTGCGACACTCCCGCGTGCATCAATCCGGATCACCTGTTCCTCGGGACGAACACTGACAACGTCAGAGACAAGGTTTCGAAAGGCCGCGCTTCATCGCTGCCAGGCGAACTCCACCCGATGGCACGGCTGACAGCCGAGCAGGTTCTGGATATTCGACATCGACGCCATCGGGGCGAAAACAGCGCAATGCTGGCGAAAGCATATGGCCTGAGTCGCGGCGGGGTCGCCTGTATTTGCTCGGGTAAAACTTGGACTCACGTTGGCGGACCGCTGACCAAGGGGCGAGATGTTCTGAAGCTAACCGAGGCCGAAGTCATCGAGCTTCGGCAGCGACGCGCTCACGGCGAAACGTACGCATCGCTGTCCGATCGTTTTGGGATCTCTGAGATCATGGTCGGCCGCATTTGGACCGGCGCATCCTGGCCACATGTCGGCGGTCCGACGCTCTACAAATCCCCCCACGCCGCCGCCCGAGCCCTCGAACGCAAGATCGTCGCGGCGCACAGGAGGTTGGGGAAGTTGATGGCTGGAACGAAAGGACGGAGCAAGTGAGCCGGAGTGGATACGATGACGGTTACGAGTGCGACGACTTGGACGCCTTGCTTGCGGCCGGTCGCTGGCGGGCCCAACTGCACAGCGCCATGCGCGGCAAGCGCGGTCGGGCCTTGCTGCATGACCTCATCGCCGCACTAGACGCGATGCCCGAGAAGCGACTCATCAAAGGCGTCCTGGAGCAGGAAGGTTCCGTGTGTGCGCTCGGGGCAGTCTGCAAGCATCGTGGCGTGGAATTGCCAGCAATCGCAATCGACGAAGAAAGCTTCGACGACGAGGCGAAGGAGTGGACGGCGGCAATGGGACAAGCTTTGGACATCGCCCCACAGCTTGCTGCCCACGTGATGTACATGAACGACGAACACCTTCTCTACGACGCAACGCCCGAGAAGCGCTGGCAGACAGTGCGCGACTGGGCACAGCGTGAGCTGGAGCGAATGGGGAGAGAGCACGAAAGAAAGGTGCAGCGATGACCCGCTACTACATCAAGCTCGGAAGCGAGGTTCCGTTCGGCACAAGCGAGCATCGGATTTCGTACGACCCCGCCGACCTCTCCACCGTCCAAGCCCTCTGGGCCGCCCTACCACCAGACCTTCGGTTGGCGCTGGCGAAGACGGCGCCGAGGGTGGCAACGGTCGCACGGTTTGAGGGAAAGGAGTCCTCTCATCGGGCAATCACCGTAACGTCTCCAACGTACCCTGGTGCCATCGCCCGAGCCTGGAACGGACATGTTGACAAGCATGGCTGGGCAACTGGTCGGTGGCTCTGGTTCGCGTTCGGCGGAGAAAACCACGAGGCAGCTGACGACGCTTCTGCCCTGCGCGCGATCAGCGCCGCCCTCCGCGCCCAAGGCTACGTGCTCGACGGAGACACGCCATGACCCGACGTGACTGGCTCATCATCGCGGCCGCGTTGCTCGGCCCATTCGTCTCTACCGCTTGGTCCTACAAATATTGGGACGCGCTTCGGCACCACATGGCTTGGATTGCTGGCTTGGCAGCCCCGACCGATGGCTCAGGGGTCCTCGCCGGCATCGTGACCTTTGGGGCCCATGTCTTCGCCGTTGCCTATTACGGCACCAAGAAAGGCTGGTTCCCATGAGCGACCCCAAAACGCGGGCGTTCGAACTGATCGATGAGTTGGTCGAACTCTACGGCGTACCCAACACACCGACCGAGGCTGCCCTCCGCCTCGCCATCACCCAAATCCCCACGACCAGCTGGCAGCCGATGGAGACGGCGCCCGCATATCCGGAGGCGCACGAGTTCTTGATTTGGCACGCAAGTCACGGCTGCGCGTACATCGTCGAATGGTACAGCGCGCAATTGCTACAGGATGACTGCGGCAACCCGATGGACCTGGCCGCGTGCTCCCACTGGGCCCCGCTGACCCCGCCGAAGCAGGAGCTGCCGGAAGATTGGGGGACAGAGTGAGCTGCATCAAAAGTGCCCGAAAGATCGCGTTGGAGTGCGCCGAAAGGCTCGAAACCGAGGCGCGTGGCATGGCAGTCCTTTGCTCGGTCGACGCAACGCAAGCGGCGAAGTGGCTTCGCGAGATGGCCGCCGAGATTCGCACGGCATGCGGACCCGAAGACGACAGGGAGGTCGAAGAATGAACGAGCCAGAAAAGTGCCCGCTCTGCAACGGCGACACCATCCGTTTCCGCGGCACCGGTCTGGACACAGAGAGCTGGCTCTGTCCGAACTGGAATGAGCCGGGCCACCTGCCTGAATCAGAGATTCGCAGGCGTAAGCGCGAGGAGATGGCTCACTGGATGCCACCGAGTGGGAGGTTTGCATGACCGACGCCACCATCCTGAAGCGTTGGCGCGCCCGGTGCGAGAGGCTCACACGCGACAACGACGATCGTCAGTACGGCGCATCCTTTGCTGTTGACCGCACCGAATCCTGCTTCCGCGCTGAGCATGCCGTGAAGGTGCTGGAGGCCACGCCGGCAACCCTGGTCGACGAGTACCAGCGCGATGGCTTTGACGTGGCCACCCAGTGGCTACGCGAGGAGATGACCCGATGACCGACCTAGCAGAGACGATTGAGAGACTGGAGCGCGGGATCCAACACTGGAGCCTGGACGGTCATCTGTCGAAGGCCGCTGCCGAAGCCCTCCTCGCCACGGCCCGACGCGTGCAAGCGATGGAGGCGACGCCGTTGGATGGCCGTAAGTTCCTTGAAGAGTACGCGGCCAAGGCGCGCGCATTCGACCTGACCAAAACGGCTAACGAGATACAGGTCATCCTCGACCTCGCCTCCGACCAGTCCGCAGCGAGGGCACGGGTGGCAGAACTGGAGCGGGCCCTGGATGGCCAGACTTTCGTTCTGCCAGCCTCCTTCGGCTGGCAAGCCATCGAGACAATTCCTGACGTCGAGAACTGCCAACTACTGGTCCGACACAGTGCTGGCTACTTCGCGTTGATCGCCCAGGTTGACGGCGACTGGCTCGACTCTAACGGCGTCGTTGACCTGGAAGACTTCACCCACTGGACGCAGGTGATCGAGCCCGAGGAGACCCCATGACGCTCTCCCGAGAAGCAGCTGAAGGCGAGCTGGCGAAGGACGAGTTCCTGCGCCGCTTCTCTTACCGCGAAGCCGCGACGCGCACTGAATGCACGCAGATGCGCGTGGTGGGCAACCGTCTCCAAATCAAAGCGGCACACGGTTTGGACTGGAGCCACCGGAACCTGTTCGGGCTCGAAGAGGTGCGCGGATACGCCTCTTGCGATCCCGATCCCAACGGCTGGCCCCGCGCCCTCGCCTACTTCGAGGAGCATTGCAGACGAGAGGCGTTCAACGAACTCGCCAAGCAGGTAGAATGGACTCTGCCGGCACCAGAAGCAGGTCGCGTTCTGCTGGCCGGCTCACCAGATCCTGATTGGGATCCGGATGCGGTCGAACCACCCGACTCGCCCGAGCCATGGCTGTCGCCCGCTGCGCCCGATGGCACAGCCGCCCCCTCCCCAGCAGATGGGCCGGCGAAGGTGTTTGAGAATGAGACGGAGGCATTTGGCCACCTGATCGCCGGGCCACGAGACTGGCGAGGTAAGCAGGCATACGACTGGCTCAAGCTTCGCGGCGTCGATGTCGAAGGGGTCATGCTCAAGGCGCTGCCCCGAATCTTGGAACGACTTCCCGCAGAGCAGGTCGTCCAAGCGATGGGGGAGGAGACGCGGAGGGCAATTGGTTCGGCGCTCCAACTGGATCGAATCAGCGATCTGGAAGACGAGTGCGCAAAAGCCATTCGCGGGAGGCAAGAAGCCCTCGCCCGAGCGGAGAAGGCGGAGGCAAAGCTAGGTTGCACCGTCGACTTTGGGTGCTCCTACTGCGGGGATGTCGTCTACAGCTTCGTGTTCGGCGACATGGCGAAGACGTTGCGCTCGGAGCACGTCTTCGCCATCCGTGAGCACGCGAGGGCATGCAAGTCACCTCACCATCCAGAGCGTCGCGCCGAACAAGCCGAACGGGAGAGGGACGAGGCGAGGCGGGAGATCGAGCGATTGCGCACCGGGGCAGTCGCTGGCGTGTCAGCCAACGTGACCGTGGGAACACCGCCACGCGACGTTCCCTCGCACGCTTTTCGCCACCAAACGAGCCGAGGCACTGACGCTTGGTTCTGGTTCGGCCACATCAGCTACACCGAGGATGGGCACACATTCATCTCCTGGCCGGCATCCAGCAGCGATGACCTGCCGGCCATGTATCGATCTGCCCTTCGGGAGACCCACGCGCCCCTGCCTCCACAAACCAGCAAGGCGGTCACCTACAATGGCTGAGCACCTCGAAGCCGACCAGGTCAACGCGCTCGACGACGCCTACACGGTCGCTAGGCAGGCGCGTGTCTGCCTAGGTGGCGGCCCACAGGACCTCATGATCCTCGAAGAATGCGCCGAGGCCATCGAGGCACTGAGCGCGCTTCAGATCGCGGTCGCCAAGCGCCTCAACCACCGCGGACTGCGCGGCAAGGTCGATGAGGAACTGGCCGACGCGCTGCTCACAGTTCTGGGGGCCATGCCGGCTGACTCGGAGGCTTGGGTTTGGCTGCGGGGGAAGACGGAGAGGCTTGGGCGGAGAATCGCGGAGGTGAGCAGATGATCGAAGTCCACGACCGAGAGTCCATCGCCGCTCTTCTCAGATGCGGCCCGACGCAAGCGGCGAAGCACATGCGCGAGATGAATCATTTTGAGGTCGGAACACCCGGCCGACCCGAGAGTCTGAGAGTCACGAGCGAGGAGTTGGAACGATGGTTGCGCGCAAAGAGTTGCCCCAAGGGTTCTATTGGCGAGGCTCAGTCATCTGGGTCCGAACCGACCCAATCGCCGGAGTCCCCAAGAGCACCGGAGCCCGAACAGTCGACGGAGCTCTCGCCTATCTCGCCGAGCGAGAGCGGGTCAGCGCGAACCCCGTTCACCGCGCCGCGGCGGAAGCGACGGTCGGCGAGTGGGCCCGAAGGACGTGCGAAATGAAGGCCGAGACCAAGTCCGAGGGGACGCAGCAGATGTACGCCCAGAAGCTCGGCCACGCGGTGCGCATCTTCGGTGCCAAGTCGCCCATGACGGTCATCGACGCCCCGGCCGTGGATCGCTTCATCAAGCAGCGCCAGCGCGAGGGGGTGACGAACAATACCATCCACCGGGAGCTGACCTGCATGATGCAGATGCTCAAACTCGCACGCCGCGGCGGGGCGTACCACCTCGAGATCTCCCAGGTGAAGCCCGTTGGGTTCTCGTCCGGCTACGTGCCCCGCAAGACGCACCTGCAGCGCAAGGAGCTTCGGACGCTCTTGGACGGGCTGACCCAGGAGCAGGCCGCTTGGGTCTGCATGTCGATTGCGACCGGCGGGGACATCTCCGACGTCGAGCGCGTTCAGCCTGGCGACTACGACCCGGCCACCCAGACCATCCAACTCCGGGGCACGAAGAACCGGTACCGGACGGCCCGCATCCCGGTCCCGGACATGTATCTCGACCTACTCGAGCGAGCTCTCCCGTTCCTCCCGTTCAGCTGGCCCCGGGTCTCCAAGGACCTCCCCGAGGCGTGCGAGCGTCTCGGGGTCACCAGGGTTACGCCCAAGGACCTCCGGCGCACGGCTGCCACCTGGCTCAAGGAAGAAGGGGTCGACATTGCCACCTTGGGTCGGTGGCTTCGACACGGGGGTACCAAAGTCGCGTACGACGTGTACGATCAGAGCTCAGCAGAATCGACAGGCGAGGCCATTCGCGCACAGACGCAGGATCGCTACACTGATGCTGGGCCCCCTGGCGAAACAGGCAGACGCGGCGGACTTAAAAGCCGCAGCCTGGGACCAAAATCGGCAGAAACTAGCGAAAAACCGCTAGTGCCACCTGTCGGCCGAAGGCGCAAACAGGGGTCCGCAGATGCAGATCTGTTACAGCGTGCAGAGGGGCGGGCGCGGAAGTTGCGCCCCCTCGTGGCGCTCGACCCAACCCTAGCCGGCCCCCTGGCGGTCTCGGAGGCAGTCGTCGAGGCCTACCACCTCGGGGCGGGCGACCCGGACGCCGGGGCCAACCTGGAACGGCTCATGGGACAGGCCGCGGAGGAGCTCGGGCTCACGGACCGGAGGGCTTCCTGATGGCCCATCTACTGACGAACAAGGGCGACCGTATCTTGGTCGACGACGACCTGCTGCCCGAACTCGCCAAGCACGCTTGGCTGCTCGACGGCAAGGGCTATCCGAGAAGAACGATCCGGGTAACTCGAGGGAGATCCGGCAAAAAGACCGCGGAATACCTCCACAGGCGAGTGATTGGCGCCGAAAAAGGTCAGATTGTCGACCACGTCAACGGCAACCCGCTCGATGCCAGGCGGGCCAACCTCCGGCTGGTCTCCCCTGAGCAGAACTCGCGCAACACCCACCGAAGCAAGAATCGGAAACTCGGCGGCTTCAAGGGCGTCTTTTACATCGAGCGAGTCAAGCGGTGGTCGGCCCAGATCGGCGCCGGGCCGAAGAAACCGAACGGCAGAGCGGGCCTCATCCACCTCGGCATGTTCAAGACCGGCGAAGACGCGGCACGGGCATACGACCGCGCAGCTCTGCTTTTCTTCGGCGCCCATGCGGCCCTGAACTTCGAGGCCGAGCGCGACACGCGATTGGTCGAAATAGACCTCCTGCCGTGGAGCGACCGGCTCTACCCGCACCTGCTCGGGAAGCGCCTCCTGTGGGAGCTGAATGCCGAAAGCGGGGTCGCATGATCCCCGCCCCCACCGACCCAGTCGGCACCTTCGTCGACCCGGCCCGCCTCCCCACGGGCGCCCAGCTAGAGGCCACCCGGCTTTCGCTGGCCATCCTCTGCGACCGGACCCGAGGCCTCAGCGAGAGGCGCGACCTGGAAGCCGCCGTTCGTGCGGCGCATGAGACGCAGGCGGACAGGAGGTCGGCGTGAGCAGACCCATCCTCTTCCTCGACGTGGACGGCGTCCTGAATCGCTCAGCAACGGCCTACGGGCGAATGCAAGCCGTCCTTGTTCAGCGACTCCACGATCTCGTGATCGCGACGGGTTGCGAGATTGTCGTGTCCTCCGGCTGGCGCCTCGGCGGCATCGAGCGTGGCTCGGACTTCTATCGGCACCTGGAGCGCATCCCAGGCGGCGAAACGATCCTGTCCCGCGTCATCGGGCGCACCGGTTCCTCTGACCTGGGGCGAGCCGTCGAGATCCTCTCGTGGCTGGAGAAGGAGCGACCTGGTGCCCACTTCGCCGCTGTCGACGACATGGATATGTCCGAGCAGCTCGGCGACCGCCTGGTGCTCTGCAGGTCCGACGAAGGCCTGACCGAAGAGCGAGCCGAGGCACTGCGGGTTGCGCTGACCAGGAGGTCCGCGTGACCGCCCTCCTCCCCATCGCCCGCCAGCCGCGCCTGCGCGGTCAGTGCGTCCTCGTTCCCCGGCCCTGTCCCTTTGACCGCTGCCGGCATCACCTCGGCGCCGTCCGGGCTGGCGAATCCTGCTCGCTCGACGTGGCGGACCGCGGCGAGCACTCCCTGCGTGAGGTCGGAGAGTTCCTCGGGGTCTCCCATGCCCGGGTCGAGCAGATCGAGGTCATGGCGCTCGACAAGGTGCGCAAACGGATCCGCCGCGGGCCGAAGCGGGGTGTGTCGTGAACCTCCGCCTCCTCCGCAGTCCCCCGTCCCGTCGTCCCGCCTGCCCCATCACGGTCTCGGGGACGACGCTCATCTACGCCTCGGGCCTCCGCTACCGACTGAAGTGGCACCACGCGCGGTGTCTCGCTGAGGCGATTCACGAGGCGATGACCGAGTGCACCCAGAGCGCGGCCGCTGGCTTCGTCGTTCGGCGCTTCGCTTCGCCCCGGCAGCACTGGCGCCTCGTTGTCGACGGTCGCCACTTCGATCTGCCCGAGGTCGAGTTGACCCGCGCCCAAGCCGTTTACGTCGGGACCATGTTGGCGAGAGCGCCGAGGTTGGAGGTGGTTGGTGGTTGAATCGCATTTTAAAGACCCGTTGCTTCAGGAGTGGGAGCAGACCGTGTGTGGCGAAACACGACAGCGCCGGACCTGGGCGACATCTGTTCGCAAAGACTGGCCCGCGAAATCCTGGAGGCGTTCGATGGCGAGTGAACCGAAGGTGGGGGATGTGCGGCAGGACGGGTCGCTTCGGCAACAGGTGTGGCTTGGTAGCGGCTGGTACTACGTCGGTTCCCCGATCGCGACCAAGCTCGTCTCCGCCGAACTCTCCGCCGTGAGGGAGATGCGGGAGGTGCTGAGGCGAACCAAGTCACGTGCCGGCATGTGTCCAGAGTGCTTTGCGGACGATGACGAGGACTGCGAATCCGACTGCCGCCTTGCACGGCTGATTGGAGGTGGGGAGTGAACGCAAAGCTCTGCGAAGCAGCCAACTGCGAACGCCTGGCAACGGGCATCGTCGTGGCGGATACGGACGAGAACTATTGCTACTGCGACGCCCACTTGGCCGAGCACGAGGCCATCTGCAAGCGCATCCAGGCCGATCTGGACGCTGGTGTAGATGAGGCGATTGCGGTCAGGCGCGAGCAGGTCCGAAGGGAGGCCGACCGTGGCTGACCGCTACCCATCATGCCGTTGCGTCAACGTCGCGCCCGGCTCCTACGACGTCGCTATCACGGTCGTTCCGCCGGCACAGATGGCCGCCCGGCGACGAGCAGTCGGCAAAGGCGTCACTGTCCAGATCGACTCGTGCATCCTCGCCGAGGTTACGCTGCTCTGGTCTATTGGCATCCTGACGCTGGAATCGTGCTGCGGACACGGGCGGCAGCAGGGTTACCTCGCCGTCTATCCGGAGTCGTCGGAGCGCATGCTTCGGATGGGCTACCTGGTCGACGAGACTGGGCCGGACGGTTGCTTCATTCCGCGCGGCGTTGACTCGGTGACGGGAGAGCTTGGCGCTGTCGATGACGGCGCAGTGGCTGACCAGATGGAGAGGGGGCTGCGGAATGGCTGAGCCACTCATGATGCTCCTGGACGCGAAGGTCGCATGTCTTGTGCGTGAGAACGAAGCGCTGCGAGCCGAGGTCTCGGACCTGAAGCGGCAGTCCAAAACGGACTCGGCCATCATCGATGACTGCCACCGGATGCTCGACTGGTACTCCGGAGCCATCCGCTCCCTTCGCGCGAAGTTGATGCGGGAGAGGGCAGACCGACATGCCGTCTGCTCGAATTTCATGCGCATCGAGGCGACCGATGCCGCCAGAGATGGGCTCCACGATCTAGCGGCCGTGGTGTCTCGCGATGCTGCTCGGCTCTCTGCCCGCGCCCGCCGTCTGCGCGCCAAGGCTGAGCGGGTGGAGGGAGGTGGGAGGTAATGGCCGCTCACAAGGGAAAGCGCGACGCGGTGCCGGAGCCCCAGGCCATGCGCTGCAATCTGATCAGGCCCAGGCCAATGACGCTTCGTGAGGCAAAGGAGATAGCCGGCTTCCGCACAGAATACCCGAACTGGAAGAAACCTAGGGGCATGTCCGATGCGCAGTTCGCCAAGTGGACGATCGAACAGAAAGCCAAGTGGGACGCGGACCAGGAGACACTGATCGGCGTCGACCATGAGCCGATGTTCATCTGCGGCAATCTCAAGATTCCGACTTGTCGCTGCGGGTTTACCTCCGAGTACCTGTGTGATTTCCCAACTGGCGACGGAAAGACCTGCGACGCCGAGCTTTGCTCACGGTGCAAGCGAAGCATCGGAGAGGACCACGATCTGTGTCTCGTTCACCACGCGATGTTCATGGGTCGCGAGTCCATTGGCGAGTGGCCGCCGAGGAACAAGTCATGACCGCCGCTCTTTTTTTTGCCAGCGCTACTGAGCATTTGACCGTTGCCGTGCTGCCTCAGGGGGTTCGGCAATGAGCACCAGGAAGCCTCGGCTCCCCACCGAGTCCGACGAGCAGCGCAAGTTCGTGCAGTGGTTCCGTCTCCAGTACCGAGTCGTGCGCATCTTCGCGATCCCGAACGGCGGAGGTCGGAGCAAAGCGCAGGCGGGGATCCTGAAGGCCGAGGGCGTCGAGGCGGGGGTGCCTGACCTCTGTGTGCCGGCGGGCATCGACGGTTCTGGTGTGCCGACCTGGGTCGAGATGAAGCGCACCAAAGACGGACGGATCAGCGACGCGCAGAAGGACTGGCACGCGTACCTGCGCGGTCTCGGTCACACGGTGCTGGTGTGCGCGGGGTTTGCTGAGGCGAGGCGGATGGTTGGGGAGATCAAAGCAAGATGAAACCGCGCATCAGAACCATCAAGCCCGAGGCCCACAAGGACGAGGATCTCTGGGATGCCGAACTTGAGACCGGGCTCCCGCTCTTCCGTGCCTTCGTCGGGCTCTGGGGTATGGCTGACCGCGAAGGGCGCTTCGAGTGGCGCCCGCGGGTGCTCAAGTCAGAGATCCTCCCGTTCTGGGATGGGGACTTCTCACGCGTGCTCGACGCGTTGACCACGCGTGGATACGTCGTCCGTTACGCGTTCGGTGGGCGTGAGTTTGGGCACGTTCGGACCTTCGCTCGGCACCAGGTCATCAACAACCGCGAGGAGCCGAGCAGGCTTCCTCCACCGCCTGAACCTGAAGAAACCCAACAGGTTGACGCGAGCGGCACGCGTGAGCCAAGCGTCACTGACGCGTGCGGCACGCCTAGTTCCCTTCCCTTCCCTTCTAGTTCTAGTTCCCAGGAGGGGGTGCAGGGGGAGGTCCCGGCGAAAACAGATCCGCCCCGCGGCAAACCACGTGACCCCATGGCGCGCGAGACGCAGTGGCCTGAAGACTTCGAGCCGTCTGCCGAAAACCTGGCACACGCCCTGAGCGCAAAGCTCGACATTGCCGAGGAGATTGGGTTGCTCGCTGCAAATTCGAAGCGGCACGGGCGCGTGTCTCTGGATTGGCACGCTGAACTCACGGGCTGGATGATTCGAAGCGTGAAGATTCGGCGAGAAAAGGCCGAAGGGCGCCAGCGTGGCAGCCCGCAACGCGGCCGCATTCCACAGGAAAACGCAGGCAAAACCGGCTTTGAGGGCGTGAAGAGGCTTTGATGAACACAGCGGAAGAACTCGAAATCAGCGAAAAACCGAAGTCCAACTTCGCGCTCTGGTGCGAGAATCTCGGTGTCGATCCGCAGGAGGTCGAGCAACTCGCGACAGATCTGCGCATCTCGCCTGCGTCGTTGCGGCGCTTGCCGATGGGTGACCCGGCGTGGCTCACGAAGCTGCGTCAGCAGGGCGAGGAGACCAAGGCCCGACGAAGCGCATGGGCCGCCAAGTGGGCGCAGGACTCGGTTGGTCCCGAGTCCTTTCGAAAGCTCACCGGTCAGCAGATGTTCCGCATCCTGCCCGAGAAGCTCCGGGAGCTGACTCGCCACTGGCGGCCCGAGGTTGGCGCACTGCTCCTGGGCCCAACTGGCGCCGGCAAGAGCATGGCGGCGTGCTTCTTGGCTCGCAGGACCATCTACGAGCGCATGCAGGCGGCCACCCAGTGGCACTACGCCGCAGACAACCCGGAGCAGGCATTCGAGACGACCGCAGAGGATGACCGTCCGTTCCTCTCGGAGCGCTACGGGGTCCTGTGGGCCTCGGCGCCAGCGCTGTCGATGGCACGTCGGAGGCACGCGCTCGGAAAAGGTGAACCGCGCCTGGTGGACCGCGCCATGCGGGCAAAGCTCTTGGTGCTCGACGACGTCGGCCGTGAGCCAGGACAGGACAACGTGGTCCCCGAGGTGCTTTGGGAACGCTTCGACCGCAATGGGCTCAGCACCATCGCGACCTCGGGCGACTCGGAAGCCAAGCTTTCTGACCGGTACGGGGCGGCGCTCATCCGGCGCATCCACGAGATCGATGGGGAGCAGGGATTCGTGGTCGATCTGTTCCCTGGGGTGGTGACTCCATGATGGGCCGCAAATTCACCCCCGCCGAACGCGCCGCCCTGGCTGCTCGGATCCTGGTCCTCAGTGCCGAAGACCCGCCGCTCACCGTCGCCGTGATTGCGCAGCGATGTGGGTGTGGGCCGAACCTGGTGGCACGGGTCAGGCGGGAGGCGAAGCAAGCAATGACGACGGAGGCAGCGGAGTAACCATGAAGCAGTTCTCGATGGAGCGGTTGCTCGTTCTCGATATCCAGGAGGCCCGCGTCGGCATCGCCCCGACCCGTGCGAGCAAGTGCCGATGGGCCTTCATGCAGCTTCAGGCTGAGGCCGACTACCACGAGGGTTACCTGAAGCGGCAGGCACTGCGCCGTGACAGGAGACGCGCTCTGGAGACGCTCATGGTGGCAGCAATGCTCGGGGCCAATGTGCCCGGACCGTATCACCGCCTGAACGCGGACGGGAGCCTGGAGCGGATCGGCTGACAGCAAAAAGCCCCGCTCGCGCGAGGCTCTTCGGTCGTGGTGGACGGAAGGAAGCATCGCATGGCAGAGACGGAACAGGCAAGCGAAGACATCGGGCTGGCGAAGAAGCGGGCGGAGATCCTGAGACTGGTCGCCGAGCGCAACGAGGCTTTGGCGAAAGCCACCGAGATCACGTGCCCCTTGGCGCGGGCTGGACTCCTAGCCGCTGGGCAACTCATCGACTCTCAGATTGGTCGCGTAGAGAGCACGCCGGCAAAGGAGTTCGTATGACCGAGCCAACGAAGCGAAGTGTGGCGCGGGTCAACGGCGAACTCGTCGGCAAGGCGCCGAGGGCTCGGGTGGACAAGCGTCGGTGGAATGACGACATCGCGTGGTTCATCACCGAGGCGCGAGGTGAACTGGGGGAACGCGGCATGGCGATGAACCCGGGTGGCGGCAGCAAGAGCAAAGACCCGTCGGACACTCTGGAGCTTTTCAAGCAGCTTCGGCGCGCACTGCCGGCG